>DATHYN010000328.1:0-83865 GCA_035459145.1 Anaerolineae bacterium
TCTTCTAAACGCTCATGGGCAAATTGTTGAGATTTCGCTTAATCAGGCCCATCATTTGGCTGATTATTTTATTGGTTCCTTCGCATTATTTTTGGCGCGTGATGGAACTGTCGTTAATTTGCGCCAAATTTAGGTAACTAACGTTGTTTAAACTAGCTTGCACTTCCGATTTAAGAACTTCAACGTATTAAACGGCATATTTTCAAGATCAACTGTCGAGATTATTTAGTTTAATACACTTAACTATGAGCAACTGTTTTTATTTTTTCGCTGTCAATGGTAAAATCGAATACCTATGTGGGTAACAAATTACCATCAAATACACCAGCGACGGATTAGTTTACTATTGCTCTTACTCGGGCTTCTTTTGGTTGCCTGTAACCAAGAGCCAGCTACCCCGGCCCCTACTCGCGGGGGTTTACGCACCTCGGCCACCACTACCCCCACCCCACCCCCACCCACCAAAACCGCCACCCCCGCCCCAGAAACCTTTTCTATCTACAAACACCCCACCGCTAACTTTAGCCTCAATCTGCCAGATTCTTGGGCCATTAGCCAACCCCAATTAACGATCCTCGGCGAACAACTCGCCCTCGGCCCCCCACCTCTCGGCCCAGGCCCTTACACCAGTATGCTCCTCATCGCTGATGCCAACTACATCACCCCAGACCTAGCCGCTACCAGCCTCGCCTGTGGCGCCAACTGCGACCAAGAAATCCCTCTCGAAGAGGTCAATATCAATGGCTATTTTGCCCAACGAGCCATCATCGGTGCCGAATCCACAACTCCCCTAGAATGGTACTTTATCCAACACCAAGGCCAACTTATCTATTTCTCTATCCACGATGCCCAAACATTAGAAACCCGTCACGATATCGTCCAATCACTAGAACTTATCACCCCCGTCGCTGAAATCACCCCCACCCCCTCCCCCTCTCCCTCTCAAACCCCCACAAACACCCCTCGTCTAACCATCACCGCGACCACATCACCAACCACCACAACTTCTATATCAGCTACATCCACCCCAACCAATACCCCCCAACCAACAAATACAGCTACATCCACACCTATACCGACCAATACCCCTGTCCCCACAAATACACCGACCAACACCCCTACCCCAACCAATACCCCCACACCCACGAATACGCCCACCAACACCCCCACACCAGGCCCCACCCTCACCCCAACCCCCTTACCCAGCAATGCCAACGATGTCATCGTCGCCTTCTTGCAATCATTCTATGATGACCGCACTGGTCGAAGCTCTATTCCTTTACTCAGCCAAGCACGACAAGAAGATGTCACTGATATGTACCAATTCTTAGAAATTGAGCGTATGTACTATTTATTTAGTGTCGTTTGGGGCAATACAACCGCCGATGGTCATATCAATTTTATCGCTACCCTAAACTTTACTGATGGCACCGCTATCGAACGGCAAATAACCTTAATCTCTGAAGGCCCTAATTGGCGCGTCGATGCTATTGCCCCGCCCCCTAACTAATCTTCAACCAATAATTGGTAACCCCCACCTGTTTCTAATTCGTTTCGTACTACAATTAACCATTCCCCAGCTTCATCAATCACAAACCCATGGGTATACTCAGCCTCGCCAGCTGGCCGTCCCGCAATATTACGGCGCCGTCTACCTTGCGGATCAACTATCCAAAAGGCAACATTCTCATTCCCACTCGGTTTAACGGTAATAATTAACTGTTGCCCCACCTGACCTAACCAACGCCAAGCATCACCATAGCCTGGCTCAAGCTCGCCTGAAAACCATTCATCCATGGTTGCCACCCCCTCAATTTGCCAATAGTTATCACTATCTAGGGACAATCGATAATAGCCAGGTACACCATAAAAATCACGAATAATCACCACATAATCCCCCGTTTCACGCAAACTGTAAACAATCCGCTCCTGCCCCCCAAATGGCATCTCATCTTGCATAACCAACCGCTCTAAATTAGGGCTGAGAAGCCACATATCTAAATCAAGTGAGCCACTATCAGCGTTCGCCGGTTCAACCAACAACTCAACAGATTGCCCTCTTCCACCCCGAAAATACCACGCATGTACCTCATTAACCCGTAACTCTTCTGTCACCACATCTCCGTATAACAAATCACCAGCTTCATAAAAGTTACTTGCTGTCTCTCCTCCCCGATCTAAAGCTAATGTATAAGCGCCTTCTTTATTCGAGAAACTATTTACCACCACCCGATAAACACCCGTCATTGAAATAGTATAACCAGATAAAATTTCTGGATCGCCACTATAGCTTTCATCCAAAGCAACAACACGCTCCCCATTAGGTGCCCATACCTCAAAAAACAGATCTAATTGCAACGACTCGGGGGCCAACACTAAACTGATAACCTCATCAACAGTTGCTTGAAATGTCCACACATCATCTTGGCCTCGTAAATACCCATTAACAACCTGTCCGGTTATCAATTCGCCACCACCCCCATATTGCGGTTGTGCTTGTTGATTAATACTAATGTTATATTTACCACTACCATTGAAAAAATCTTGGACTTGGACTTGATATTGCCCCGATTCAGCCAACAATTCATCAAATAACAGTTCCGGATCACCGGCATAACCACGATCAACCATGGCCACTGTTGCCCCCGAAGGTGCAATAACTGTCAATACAAAATCTAATGAGTTGGTTGAGCGCACACCAACTGTCGCATATTGACCAGCGACCCCATCAAATAACCACGTGTCTATCACCCCAGCATTTAATGTATGTGTCCCATTACCACGCTCACCCAAATCACCGGTAATACCAATGGGGGGCACAGCTTGTAAGCTGATGCTACTAATAATGCGCGTAAATAATGGATCGTAAGTTGCTTGATTCTGGGGGAGTGTGCCCCATAAGAAGAGCAACGGCCGTTGTCTCACCGGCTCCAACAACAACATCACCCGTGTCGATACATCAGGCGATAACCCTTTTAACTCACCCGTTAAATCCCCCAACAGCTGTACCATAGCCCCCTCATACGTTTGTAATGTAAATGAACGTACATCCTCGGCAGCTACCGCCGAACTCTGCTGAATAATCTCCGCCAATAATCGCTCGGCCGGCATATCTTCCCCCAAACGTAACCGCTCGGCCATTTCCGTCCCATCAAATACAATAAAGAAGCCTGCTGTTCCCCCCAACCATTCGCCCCCCTCTTGTAAATAAGTTGCCGTGTCCATCGACTCCACTAACAATAAAGCCTCCCCATTCTCTAACTCCTTCACCTCCAATGACCGCTCCCAACTCACTGGTGCTGACATCTCAACCCCAGCCCCAGACAATGAAAAAGCCGTCCACATCGATGGTAATAATGGTGTCGGTAACGGTGGCTCTTCAATCGTTGTTGGTAATGGCAATAATGTCGGCCGCGCCACCGTTGGCATAGGCGCAATTGTTGGATAACTCGTTACATCAGCCCTGACCTCTGGTTCAACCGTTTCCAACAAAGACATTGTGGGTACAACTGTTGTTTCCATATCTAAAGTGTAACAACCTGTACCAATAAATACGCATACCCCCACCACAATTATCAATGACCATTTCCATTGTCTCATTACAACCTCTTAATCAGCGGGCAATTCCCAATCGTTGCCTAAGATAATGAGTATATCAAAATCACCACCTGGCATGGTATCATTTTTTATATTAAGAGGGCGGATTGACATCACTTGTGATAAATAAAAAATAGTCTCAGGATAATCATCATAAGCAATAAGCTGGGTAGCTGGATATGTGGCCGCATCAGCATTCCCAATATCCACAACATTTATACCTAAAGATGTTAAATATGCTTCCGTTTGACCAGCTAACCCAAAAACAGGCGTGCCATTATAAATCACCACTCTAGCTCCCTCAGCAACCACTCGCTGTGGCAACTCATCATCCAGTACCGGGGTTGGCACGGCTGGTGGGGCAAACATCTCTTCCCTCAATGCACGAATATTTTCTCGAATCGGCACCAATACTTGTTGTCCCTCAGGTGTGATTTCTCCATAAACATATTGATAATCTATCACCACTGTTCGAATATTATCACGTGGAATCTCTGGCACCAATAAACCAAGTTGAATCATTGTATCTAACGTCATATTTGTGCGTACGTTCTTTTGCAAAGATGCCCATAAGTCGCTCGATTGCCCCATTAATTGAGGCAAAATACCCAATTGTGTCACCCGATCGCGCACAGCTAATACCACTTGCTGTTGGCGCTCGGCCCGATCAACATCCCCACCAAATGTCGCCCGTGTACGGGCATACTTTAACGCCAATGCCCCATTTAAACGATGTTCTCCCTCTTCAATATAAAAGGGATCAAACCCATAACAATTATCAGGATAATCTGGATCATCAATCGTTTCGGGGACCTCAATGTCAATCCCCCCAATTAAATCCACAACTTCCGTAAAAGCATCAAAGTTAACTGTAATGTAATAATCAATTTTGATACCTAATGTCGCCGCTACTGTCTCCCGAGCCAACGCCGGCCCACCACCACCTGGATATTCATAAGCTTCTCCATAATAGTGCGCCTGATTAATGCGATCAACACCAATCCCGGGAATCTCTACCCATAAATCACGTGGTAAAGATAACACAGCCGCCGTGCCCCCTATCGGATCAATTGTCACCACCATCATACTATCCGTACGTGTCGGCCCATCTTCATCACATCGCTGGTCAATACCTAAAAACAAAATAGTGATCCGCTCATAATCAGACCAGCCCTCATCCTCTTCAACTATAATATCCCCCTCACTTTCAACATCGGTTCCAGCTCTCGTCTCTTCCGCTACAATCGTCCCTGGGGGCAGGGGCAAAGGCGTTGGCAATGTCGGCTCAACCACGCCTGAAAAATTTGGCTCAATGATCTCCATCTCGGCCCCAATCGTCTGTGCTGTCTGATAAATCCAAATGGTCACGATCACAAACAGAATGATTAACCCACCGGTTATCACCCGTCGCCACTTGCTCCCTTTCGTTAACATATGTACTAACTTCGACATCTAAACTCCAACAATTGTTACCTGAAAAATCACCAGTTGTTTACTGCTTTTGCCTGTAGGGCAGAGTGTGATTATAACAATCGGAACTAGGGTAGGCAAAATAGAGCCTATTTTCTCACCATTTCTCCTCTTGACAATCAATTTTAACCCTTTATAATGATAATCAAATGTAAGTTGTTTTAATGGTTTGATATTTCTGTTTTAACAACTTCAAGGCATTAAACAGTTTGTTTTCAAGATTAATTCTCGAATATAGTTGGTTTAATGCTCTTAAATAAGCAAAGCGTTGGTTAACTATAACCAAAAATGGGAACGAGTAATAAATGAGCCTGTTACAGAGAGTTAAAGGTCGTAGGCTGAAAACCTTTAGCAACAAAAGTCATTTGTGAAAACCCTCCCATAGTGATTTTCTGAACAGCAATTGCTCATTAAGTTAATCCGGCTAGCACCGTTATCTGCAACCATGAGGGTCACTGTCTCTCTATTATGATAGTGGCTAAATTTGGGTGGAATCGCGATCGCCATCGCCCCAAGCTAGGGGTAATGGCGTTTTTTTTTGTTTATACAGGAGTAGATACAATGGCAACTGATGATAATATCCCCTATGAAGAATCTGAACTTTACCGTATTCGCCACTCGGCCGCCCACGTTATGGCCGAGGCTGTCCTCACCTTTTTCCCCGAAGCCAAGCTAGCCATCGGCCCACCTATTGCCGAAGGCTTCTACTATGACTTCGACCTCGGCAAAGATGAAAACGGTAAACCAATTACTTTTTCCGAAGATGACCTCAATAATATCGAAAAGAAAATGAAGCAGCTTCTTAAAAAGAACGCTTCCTTCGACCAATCAAGCAAATCAATCGCCGAAGCACGTGACTTTTTTGCCGCTGAACCTTATAAATTAGAACTGATCGCCGAACTAGCCGCTGGTAAGGTAGATGAAAATGGCAACCCTAGTCAAGAACCTGCCTCTGAAGTCAGCATCTACCAGCATCGTGAATTCGTCGACCTTTGCCGTGGCCCTCACGTCCCCTACACCAAACAAGTCAAGGCCAATGCGGTTAAAATTTTGCGCACCGGCGGCGCTTACTGGCGTGGCGATGAAAATCGCCCCCAATTGCAACGCATTTACGGCACCGCTTGGCACAACAAAACGGAATTAGATGCTTACCTCAAACGCCTCGAAGAGGCTAAGGCTCGTGACCATCGCCGTTTAGGCAAAGAACTCGAACTGTTCCACTTATCAGCGCTCGTTGGCTCTGGCCTCCCTCTCTGGTTACCCAAAGGCACTATCTTGCGCGAAGAGCTAGAATCTTTCCTCCGCCAAGCCCAAGTGAGCCGTGGCTATCAACCTGTCATCACCCCTCACATCGGCAAAATCGACCTCTACATCACCAGTGGTCACTATCCTTACTACAAAGATAGTCAATATACCCCCATCGATGTTGATGGCGAAAAATTCATGCTTAAACCGATGAACTGCCCCCATCATATCGAGATTTACAAGAGCTCACCCCGTAGCTATCGTGATCTCCCCTTGCGTTTGGCTGAGTTTGGAGCCGTTTATCGCTATGAGCAAAGTGGGGAATTGAATGGCTTAACTCGGGTGCGTGGCTTCACCGTCGATGATTCCCATCTTTTTGTTCGGCCCGACCAACTCCACGAAGAGTTTATCGGCGTCGTGGAACTGATCCAACATGTTTTCGAGACGATGGGCTTCACCGATTTCCGCGCCCGTTTGGGTACCAATGACCCCAACAGCGATAAATATGCAGGGGATCCCAAAATGTGGGAATCGGGCATAGAAGCGATCAAGCAAGCGGCCGAGCAAGTGGGTATGGCTTACTCCGTCGAAGTCGGGGAGGCCGCATTTTACGGGCCAAAGCTCGACTTCATCTTCCGGGATGTCTTGCAACGTGAATGGCAGTTAGGCACCGTACAGGTCGATTTCCTCTTGCCAGAGCGCTTTGATCTCGAATATATCGGCGATGATGGCGAACGGCATCGTCCCGTCATGATTCATCGGGCTCCTTTCGGCAGTATGGAACGTTTTGTCGGTATTCTAATCGAACATTTCAATGGTGCTTTCCCCCTATGGCTCGCCCCTGTCCAAGCGGTTGTCATCCCCATCACCGATAATCATTTCGATTATGCCCAACAGGTGGCCAATAAACTACACGCTGAAGGCTTGCGTGTCCATGTGGATACTGGCTCTGAGCGGATGAACAAGAAAATTCGTAACGCTCAACTACAAAAAATCCCCTATATGCTTGTTGTTGGCGATCAAGAACTTGAAGCGGAAGCAGTCGCTGTTCGGACCCGCAACAACGAAAACAAAGGGGCAATGCCCGTTGTTGATTTCGCCGCTATGGCCCGCAACCTTGTCGCTGATAAAGCATTAGATGTCTAATCACTAAAAAAGAAGGGGCGATGTGTATTGCCCCTTCTTTTTAAACAACAGCATCTTCTTTAGGTACAAACCGGACACCCACTCGGCTCACCGTCTCCAAATATCGATGCTCTCCATTCCCTTCTAAATTATTCCGCAAATGCGTCAAATAAACATGAATATAGTTAATGGGTTTGTCTTCATCCCCCCAAACAGTATCTAAAATATGCTTATAATTCACCACTTGCCCACAATGCGCATACAAACAGTTTAATAAAGCCCACTCAGTTGGTGATAAATCAATCACTTTTCCCTTTACCTGAAACAATCTTTGCTCCAAGTTAATCAGTAAATAACCATCATCATAGCTGTTTTTCTCTTGCAAGTACGCGGGTTGCATCGCACGTCGTATCGCCGCTGACATACGGGCTAAAATCTCCATATTCGTTGTCGATTTACGAATATAATCATCAGCCCCATATTCCAAACCACGCACGACCGCCGCCGCTTCACGCAAAGCTGAATAGATAATAATCGGCACCGTTGATAATTCTCGTAATCGATGACAAATCTCCCATCCTTGTACATCAGGCAACATGATATCCAAAATCACCAAATCTGGCTGCTTTTGCTTAAACATAACCAAACCCATCTCCCCCGTATATGCAGTATAAACTTCCATCTTTCGCGAGGTCAATAACGAGGTCATTAGCGCACAAATCTCAATATTGTCATCAATAATTAAAACTGTCCGCCCATTTAATATCTCTTGTGTGGTCATATTGTTATCATCTTTTGTGTAAAAAAAAGGATGGTTCGTTAATTCTTTCCGGAGTTTATCCTCATGCAGATGGGAGCCGGAATGACAATTATAAAGGGATTCGTTATCGATTATAAACCATCCCCAAAATCAAGCTACTAATGCCATTGCATTTCAACCTTAAACCTATCTTAGTTTGAATCTATATAAAAAAAGAGCAATCTGCGTTGCAGATTGCTCTTTTTTGTTAACTACTTCGATATATTATCGAAGAATCTCATATAAAGTTTTATTCGACATCACTCATCAAGCCACTGTTATCAACAAAGCCGGTACCATCCCAAGTGAAGCCAGTACCATCCCAGATGAATGTGGTGCCATCCCAGTTATAACCAGTACCATCCCAGTCATAGGTAGTGCCATCCCAAGAATAAGCCGTGCCATCCCATTGGTAACCAGTACCGTCCCAAATGTAGACGCTACCATCCCATTCATAACCAGTACCACCCCATTGGTAGGCCGAGCCGTCCCATTCATAGCCACTCCAGGAGTAAGCACTTTGCCAGGGGCGATCTTCAACCCAAGGGGACCAAGCTAGGCTCATACTGCCATCCCATTCGTAGCCATTCACGTTCCACATGTAACCTTGGTCAATCCACAAGTAGCCGGTGCCGTCCCACTCATAGCCAGTACCGTCCCACTCATAGCCAGTGCCGTCCCACTCGTAGCCAGTGCCATCCCACTCGTAGCCGGTGCCATCCCATTCGTAGCCAGTACCATCCCATTCGTAGCCGGTGCCGTCCCATTCATAGCCGGTGCCGTCCCAAGTGTAGCCAGTACCGTCCCATTCGTAGCTGGTGCCGTCCCATTCGTAGCTAGCACCATCTGGCAACGGGTTCCCTTCACTGTCTGTCAAGTAGAAATAACCATCATAGTAAACGGTCATACCAACATAAGGTGTCCCAGGGACCATGCCTTGATTCGCACCAGGCCCATCATAAACAGCGGCCAAATCCATCGCTTCAGGTACAGAAATCCGACCAGCACCTTGTTGGAAGATAGGCCATAAGTAAGCGCCATTCTCATCAACTGCTGGACGTGCCGAGTTGAGCAAAATATATTTAACTTGATTTGGTGTCAAATCTGGTTCTTGTTGGAGCAATAAAGCAACTGCACCACTAGCGACTGCGGTTGCGGCCGAAGTACCAGCACCTTGATAATAATGATTGGTAACGTGCGCTTCTGGATTTGCTTCGGTCCAAGTACCATCAGCCATCCGTGCGATTATGTGTGCCCCAGGAGCCAAAATGTCTGGTTTTACAAACCCAGATTCAGTTGGGCCAGCACCACTGAAGCTGGTCACAAAATCGTCACGAGCATCATCTGGCGTATCCGCATCGGAGAAGGCACCAACAGTGATAATGTAAGGGTCATTGCCAGGTACAGAGATGCTCATCGCATCGCCACCACCATTACCAGCCGCAGCTAAAACGACGATACCATTTACCCATAACTCTTCGACAGCTTCGTTAACCGGGTTAGCCCAATATGGACTACCAACGCCAGCTGACAAAGAAAGATTAGCCACGCGGATGTTATATTCATCTTTATGAGCCAAAATCCAATCCAAGCCTTCAAGTAAATCGATGTATGTCCCTTGTGCTTGGTCGTTCAAAACGCGTACGTCAATAATGTGTGCACCAGGAGCAACACCACGAGAACCATTTTCATCAGTGTGCTTGTCAGCGATAATATTGGCTAAGTAGGTGCCATGACCGTGTGGGTCAGGTTTATTGCTACCATCCTCAACCGCATCAAAACGAGCTGCAATGGATAAACCGGACTGCTTAACGCCACTGTCAACAACAGCGACCCCAATGCCGTCCCCGTCATAACCTTCATACCATGCTTGCTGTACGCCGATAACTTGTGGGTAGTCAACGGTTGGGTTGCTACTGCCTTGAGCCGTTACCGCATGATCAGCCATGGCCCGAGTAATACGTGCATCTGCTTGTACAGCCGCCCATTGGTCAGCTGTCAATTCAGCAGCGACACCATCGATAATGGCTAATTCGCTCACAACATGACCGCCGTTTTCATTGACAACGAGTGCTGCCACAGCCATTTCATCAGCTTGCACAATGTAAGCCGCTGTTTGGACTGATTCAGCTTCAGAGTAATGAGTGCCAGTCACGAAAATAGCGAAGAAGCAAATGGTTGTGAGTATGAGTGTGTAGGTGGTTAAACGTTTCATGAGTTACTTCCTTAATTGGAGGGCGACCTAAATTAGGCCATAATAATTGCTTATATATATAGTATGTCATATCAACAACTAAATGTAAATAGTACTTATGGGTCTATTGGTACTATCAATAGGTGTAAAATAGTTTACAAATCAGCCTATTTTGGGTATGATTCAACGTTTTAAGTTGTTCAACCTAAAGATTTTACACTTCTGATTTTAACAACGGCAAAGTATTAAACGGCATATTTTGAAGATCGACGACTATCGAGATTATTTAGTTTAATACAGTTAGTCACGTTTTGATAACAGTTGATGTCACAACTACGCCAGAATGTCAACCTTGGGTATAATTTGGGAATCAACAAGATAAACGTGTTGTCTCATGAAATTAGACGACACATTTATTACATCCAACTTGGTAAGATGTTGAAAACTAGTAACAAAGGATTATATTTGTGCTTTTAGCCTTACTTGAATCAATGCGGCCACGACAATGGCCCAAAAATATTTTTGTCTTTCCAGCACTGTTCTTCGATGGCAAGCTAATCCATTTTCCCAGTGTCATCCGCACAATCGTTGCTTTTTTCTTGCTATGTGCCATGTCCAGTGCCGTTTATCTGATGAACGATTTAGCCGATATCGATAGTGACCGCAAACATCCCACGAAAAAAAATCGGCCACTGCCATCCGGTCGGCTTAATCCCCAAATAGCGCTGATCGCTTCAGTTCTGCTAGCGCTAGCCAGTTTAGCTGGGGGCTATCTCATTGCGCCCTCATTAGCCGTTGTTTTGCTAATCTATTTACTCATTCAAATAGCCTATACATTTCGGTTAAAACATATCGTTTTACTTGATGTATTAGCCGTTGCTTCCGGCTTCATTTTACGTGTAGCCGCGGGGGTAACAGCGATCGATGTCCAACGTTTTTCCCCTTGGATCTATGTTTGTGCTGGCTTACTATCACTCTTTATGGTCCTCGGCCGCCGCCGCCACGAACTCATCCTCCTCGGTACCAGCGCCGGCCACCACCGCGCCATCCTCAAGGAGTATAGCGTTGAACTCATTGACCGCTTAATCAGCATCGTTACCAGTAGCGCCATCGTCGCCTACTGTCTATACACCTTCTTGTCCGAAGGCGTACCCGGCAACCATGCCATGATGCTCACCATCCCCATTGTTGTCTATGCTATCTTTCGCTACCTATACCTGATTCATATCCGCCAAGAAGGTGGCGCCCCCGAAGAGATTGTCTTACGGGATCGCCCCTTACAGTTGACTGTCATTATCTATGGCATTGTCGCTTTTATCGCTCTTTATATCTTGCCCAGCATGGGAGCGGGTTAATGACGGTCGTCACCGCCACCGCCTCTGGTAAAATCATTCTATTTGGTGAACATGCAGTTGTCTACGGACAACCCGCTATCGCCGCACCCGTCACGGATGTACGTGCCACCGTTCAGATTAGCCCCCCCACCCAAGCGGATAGCGATCATATTCTTTTCATCGCCCCTGATTTAGGTGCCAACTATACGCTTGACAATGCCCCCGAGGATGATGCACTAGCCCGTGCTGTCCAGCTCACGGCCGAATTATACCCAGGATCACTTCCCCCCATGATTATCACCGTCAGCAGTGATATCCCTATCGCCAGTGGTTTAGGCAGTGGGGCCGCCATGGCCGCGGCTATGTTCCGCGCCCTCGGCCAGTTCCTCCACCTCCCCCCCCTCCACCAAGCCGAAACGATCTGCCAACTCACCTACGAAATCGAACGCATTCACCATGGCACCCCCAGCGGTATCGATAACACTGTTGTTACTTACGAGCAACCGGTCTTTTTCCAACGCCAACAGCCGACCAACCGTATCGACCGCCTCCCAGTTGGTCAACCACTCACTCTCCTCATCGCCGATACGGGACAGCGTAGCGCTACCAAAGATGTCGTTGGCGATGTCCGTCGCCAATGGGAAGCCAATCCAGCTAAATTTAATCAATTATTCACCCAATGTGGTCAGCTCACCCTCGCCGCCCAAACAGCCATTGCCCATGGCCAACAAGCAGAACTCGGCCACCTCCTCTCCCAAAACCATGCTCTTTTACAGCAGATGAGTGTCTCCAATGAAGCACTCGATCGGCTAGTTGCCGCCGCCGCGGCGGCGGGGGCGCTAGGTGCTAAATTAAGCGGGGCGGGACGGGGTGGCAATATGATTGCCTTGGTAACACCAACACAGCAAACAGCGGTGCAAGACGCCCTTTACCAAGCTGGTGCCACTAACGTCATTCCCACCACCATCCACCCCACCCTATAATTTTTCAGCTTTTTAACGAATACCAACAACAAAAAAGCCGATAACTGTAATCAGCTATCGGCTTCTCTGTCGTTGACACGTGGCGATCATAACTTGACCGTTTTGGTCTCTGTTTTCAAACAACGTGTACAAATGTTTTTCCGAACTTTACGTCCGTCTTCGTAAAAGGTCGCCCGTTGAATATTGGGTTTAAATAACCGTTTGGTTTTCTTTTGCGAAAAGCTAACGTTGTTACCAGACCGAGGCCGTTTACCACAAACGTCACATTTGGCCATAATCTCACCTTGCCCTTGGCTAAAAATAATGGCGCCAGACACCAACATATCAATTGACACACATTACCATTTTGCCAATCTTGGTTGCCTACGCTCAATTTATTAATTAATACGATATGGAATGTTCATACTTTTGCCGCTAGTTTATATAATAGACGGCAAAAAAAGCGACCGTTTTGGCCGCTACCGAATAGTGATTATAATAGGAATTTATGATTCTGGCAAGCACAATTTGCAAAATATTGGGCATAATGGGCAATCTCTGTCATAATGGAGGGGTGATGATTGTCTCTTTCACGGATACCCATCACCAATAACGTTTAAATAGTATCACCTTTTTTGCTCCTCAAGGAGAAAATTATGTCGACATCACCTGATAATTCTTTAGGTAAAATTGATATTTCCCCCACAGCTGTGGCCACTATCACCCATCAAGCGATTAACCAATGTTATGGTGTCGTGGGTATGACTAGTAAAAATCGGGTGGAGGGGCTTACTGATCGGCTCACCCGTGACCCGCATCGCGGTATCGATGTCGTTATCGAAGATGATGGCATTACGATCACGGTCTATGTCATTGTCCAATATGGTAGTCGCATCCGTGTCGTCGCCCAAAGCATCCAGAAAACTGTCAAATTCCATATCGAAAAAGCGTTAGGCTTGCCTGTCAAAGCTGTGGATGTTCATGTCCAAGGATTAGGGCAAGTTGACAACTCAAGCCGCTAACCGGAGGTTATTGCTCTGTGACTCATCCAAAACAACCCCCCGCTCATGTCTCGCCGAAATGGCTGTCTTGCAATGGGCGCCAATTTCGGCGTCTGGCCCAAGCTAGTTTGGCCTCTCTGGAACTCCATTATGAGCACGTTAATGCCTTAAACGTATTCCCAGTGCCTGATGGCGATACGGGAACCAATATGTTGCTCACCATGCGCTCGGCCTACAGGCGCATCAAAGATACCGATGAAACCCATGTTGGCAAAGTTGCACAAGAGCTTGCCCAAGGGGCATTGATGGGAGCGCGCGGCAATTCCGGCGTTATTCTCAGCCAAATTTTGCGTGGTATGGCCAATAGTTTACAAGATAAAAAGACGTTTACAGCCGAAGATTTGGCTAAATCGTTACAATCAGCCGCTGATACCGCTTATAGTGGCGTGATGCGGCCGGTTGAAGGGACGATTTTAACGGTGATTAAGGAGGCGGCGGCCGAGGGGCATGATGCCGCCCGTAAAAGCCAAGATTTGCGCTTCATATGGGAGCGTGTTCTCGAACGGGCCCAACAAGCATTGGAACGAACCCCAGAACAGTTGCCTATTCTCAAACAAGCTGGCGTGGTTGATTCTGGTGGACAAGGGTTGGTTTATCTCTTTTTAGGCATGGCTCGCTACGTTCAAGGAGATGATAGCTACCTCCAACAGGTGGAAGCATTGACCAGTGACAAAACGATACAGCCGGCCCAAGCATTAGTCGTACCTGAATCAGGTAATATCGAAAATCCTTACGATGTCCAATTTATTTTGATGGGAGAGAATCTCAATGTGATCCAAGTCCGTCAAGATATTGATGCGATGGGTGATTCAACGGTCGTCGTTGGGGATGAACGCACAATCAAAGTTCATATTCATGTTGAAGATCCAGGCGAGCCACTTAGTTACGGTATCAAACTAGGCAAAATCACCGATGTCGTTGTCGAAAATATGCAGATGCAGATGGAAGAGATTGTCGCTTCTCCACCACGCGATAGACACAATCGTCCTCCCGATGATTTAGATTTGCAACCAGACCAAATCGGAGTAGTAGCCGTTGCTCCTGGCCAAGGATTAGCCGATATTTTACGTAGTTTAGGGGTCGCTCATGTTGTTGATGGTGGGCAAACCAATAACCCCAGCACAGAAGAGTTGTTAAATGCGGTCAACAATCTACCCACCAACAATGTGATTATCTTGCCTAATAACAAAAATATCTTTTTAGCCGCTCAAACAACCGTTGATTTAACCGATAAAGCGGTCGCCGTGATTCCCACGCGCACGTTTCCCCAAGGGATTAGCGCCATGCTCAGTTTTAACTTAAACGGGACACTTGATGAGGTTAGTGCGGCGATGGAGCAAACGGCCAAACAAGTCATTACCGGGGAGATAACGATTGCCACCAAAAGCGTTACCATCAATGATGTGCAAGTAGAAGAAGGTCAAATAATTGGCCTGTGTGATGGACAATTATGCACAGCCAACAGTGATTTACAGGCTGTCGTGACCGCTATTCTAGAGAAAATGGAAGCGGAAGATGCCGAGATCATCTCTTTGTATTATGGGGCTGATGTAACGGCCGCTGATGCCCAAGAGATTGCTGATTTCATTGAAGAACAATATCCTGAGGTTGAGGTTGAGCTATTTGCCGGTGGGCAACCTCATTACGCCTATATTTTAGGGGCTGAGTAAACGAGGTTTTTTATGTCTATTCGTATTGTGGTTGATAGCACGGCCGATATACCGGCTGATTTTGTGGCCGAACATGGTATCACCATTGTCCCTGCTTATGTCAATGTTGGCGAAGAGAGCTGGGCTGATGATGTGGATATATCCCGGTCTGAGTTTTATCGGCAATTGCCCAATCTACGCCCCCACCCCACCACGGCCGCCCCCCCAGTTGGTGTGTTCACCAATGCGTATCAAAAAGTGATTGATGAAGGGGCGACGGCGATCATTTCAATCCATTTAGCCAGTGTTTTCAGCTCCATTTATAATTCGGCCCGCCTTGGTGCCCAAGCGGTAGACAGTGATGTGCCCATCCATCTCATCGATTCGCGTCAATTGACGTTAGGCGGGGGATGGTTGTCGATTTTAGCGGCCGAGGCGGTCGCCGCTGGTCAATCAGTTGACGAAATTTTAGCCATGATCGAAGCGACGATTCCCCGTATCTACACCTGTGCCGTGCTTGATGATTTGAACTATTTGCGCCGCAGTGGTCGCGCTAATTGGGCCCAGTTTGGGCTAGGCACATTGCTTCAAATTAAACCGGTCATGTTTGTCCATGATGGTGAGTTAGCTGTCTCTGAGCGAGTACGGACACGAAAACGGAGTCTCAAACGGATTGAAGATCTAGTGGCTAGTTATGGCCCTCTCGAACGGTTAGCCATCATCCATGCCCATGCGCCTGAAGATGCGGAACTGCTGCGCGGGCGTTTACAGGCGCATTTCCCCGCCGGCAAACCACAGCTTGTCGTTGAGGTTGCCCCTACCATTGGTGTGCATGTGGGGCCACAAGCGGTGGGGTACACCTGCATTGTGGCGCCGAAATAAGCTATCCTTATAATTTTTACGGGCACATTTGTGACGTTATCACCAGTGAAATGAGTTTTCTAAACTTATCCACGATAGCCAAACTGATTAAAGCTTTGGCGGCAAAGTGCTCGATATCGGTAAGTAAGTAAAAATAATTTATGTCTCAACCTTTTAAACGATTAGAACGTGTTTTACGACTCGAAATGAAGCAGGGCTACCAAGACAAGGCTGTTGTTGGTGGGATTCGTCAATTTGTCACCTTTTGGATTGACCAAGCACGCGCCGCTGTCACCGAAGAGGCAGACAAAGCGTTGATTGAGCAAGTAGCGGAAGTATTGAATCAATACCATCGGTTACCAGGCGTAGAAGCGCGGGCTGATAAAATTGATAATTTAATGGCTAAGCTTGATTATCGCCGGCAAAGAGTGCAGGGGAATAAAGCGAAGAACGAACATCATCCTTCTTCGACGAAGCGGTGGACACCGCCCAAACAGCAACCTAGCTCACGACGGGCGCCAGAGGCGCCGACGGCGCCTCCCGCCGCCACCCCACCCCCAGCCAAGCCAGACGCACCCCGCCCCACAGTCGTCGCTGATCCAGCCCGATTGCAGGAGCCAGTCACGGCGGTGAAAGGGGTGGGGCCAAAGACGGCCGAGTTGCTCCATCGCCTCGGCGCGGAAACGGCCCAAGATTTGCTCTACCTAATGCCACGCCGCTTTAATGATTACACGTTGATGAAATCGATTAATCAGATTAATTATGGCGAGACGTTAACCATTATCGGGACCGTGTGGGAAGTGCGGAGCCGCAAAACACGCAACAATCAGGTTATTATTCAAGCGGTTATCAGTGATGGGACCGGCACCGTGCAAGCCAGTTGGTTTAACCAAACATGGTTGGTTGAACAGCTAAAACCAAATAGCCAAATCGTGATTAGTGGTACCGTTGAACAATTTCTAGGCCGCCCGATTTTTAACAATCCCCAATGGGAGCCATTAGCGTTTGAACCGTTAAAAACACGGCGCATTGTACCCATCTATCCGTTAACCAAAGGGTTATCGGAGACAAAAATGCGGGATATTATGCGCAAAGCGGTGACTCAATACAGTGACCATATTGTTGACCCTTTGCCCGATAAGATTCGGAGTAAACATCAACTACTACCTTTAGGGGAAGCGATTCGGCAACAACATTTCCCCCAAGATCAACAGCTATTGCATCAAGCGCGGCAACGACTCGCTTTTGATGAGCTGTTTTTGCTCCAATTAGGGATGTTTAGCCAGCGACAAGATTGGTTGGCCAATCCCAGTTTGGCATTACCGCTAGAAGCGAATAGCATGCAGAAATATTATCAAAGTTTGCCCTTTGAATTAACGACAGCGCAAAAACGGGTTATCGCTGAGGTTGGGCGCGATTTAGGGGAAACTGTGCCGATGAATCGGTTATTGCAAGGAGATGTGGGTGCGGGCAAGACGGCGGTGGCGGCCGCCGCCTTGCTGATGGCGATTCAAGCGGGTGCGCAAGCCGCTTTAATGGCACCCACCTCCATTTTGGCGGAGCAACATTATCAAAGTTTACAGAAGATGCTCGCCCCCTTTTCGTTCGAGATTCGTCTGTTGACTGGCAATGTAACGGCCAAGGAGAAAGAGGAAGTGTATGCGGCACTGGCGGCGGGGGATGTGCAACTTGTCATCGGCACCCACGCTTTGATTCAGGAGGGGGTTGCCTTTGCTAAATTAGGGTTGGTGGTCATTGATGAACAACATCGCTTTGGCGTTGATCAACGCCAAGCGCTACGAGCCAAAGGGCCGATTATTTATGATCAACAGCATCACCCCCATTTATTGGTCATGAGTGCCACCCCCATTCCTCGGACTTTAGCCCTCACCCTTTACGGCAATCTTGATATTTCGATATTGGATGAGATGCCCCCTGGGCGGCAAGAAATCAAAACCCGTTGGCTGCCAACACGAGAACGGGAGCGTGCCTATGCGTTTGTGCGGGGGCAAGTAAAAGAAGGGCGGCAAGCGTATATGGTTTATCCCTTGGTGGAGGAATCAGATAGTTTGGATGTAAAAGCGGCGGTGACCGAGTATGAACGGCTGTCACAAAAGATTTTCCCTGATTTGCGGGTGGGTTTGATTCATGGCAAGCTAGCTAATGCGGAGAAAGAGGCGGTGATGGCTAGTTTTAAGGCGGGGGAGATTGATATTTTAGTGGCAACGGCCGTTATCGAGGTTGGTGTTGACGTCCCCAATAGCACGGTGATGGTCATTGACGAAGCGAATCGGTTTGGGTTAGCCCAATTGCATCAGTTTCGGGGGCGGGTGGGCCGAGGGCAACACCAATCTTACTGCTTACTAATCGCTGATAGTATCGGTGGTGATAGCCAAGAGCGGTTAACCGCCTTAGAAGAAACAAATGATGGGTTTATCTTAGCTGAAAAAGATTTAGAAATTCGTGGCCCAGGCGAATTCTTTGGCCGGCAACAAAGCGGCTTGCCAGAATTACAGTTAGCTACCCTATCAGATGTATCAATTTTAGAAAAAGCGCGCGCCGAAGCAGAAACTATTTTTGACATTGACCCCACTTTATCCCTCCCAGATCATCAGCCCTTGGCGCAACGGTTGGCACAATTCTGGCAACAAGCAGGAGACATCAGTTGATACGAGCAATTTACCCCGGAACATTCGACCCTGTCCATCTTGGACATATCAATCTTATCCAACGTGCGTCCGCTATTTTCAGTGAACTCGTCGTTGGCGTTTATAGCCATCGCGTTCCCTCAAAATCAGTTTTATTCACCATAGATGAACGGGTTCAGATGATTGAAGCCGTAATTGCTGACCAAAAGTTACCCAATGTGAAAGTAATGCCTTATGGTGGGTTAACTGTCGATTTTGCCAAAGAGGTCAAAGCACAAGTCATCGTGCGCGGATTACGCGTCTTTTCCGATTTTGAATTTGAGTTTCGGATGGCTTTAGCCAACCAACGGTTAGCCCCGAAAATAGAAATTGTGACCTTTATGACCCGTGAAGAGCATACCTTTTTGAGTGGTACAACTGTGCGCGAGATCGCCACCTTCAATGGTGATATTAGCAGTATGGTACCACGCAATGTAGCGATCGCTTTACGCGAAAAATTTGGGCACGCGCATCCTGAATGACAGTTGCCCAATTACCCTACTCCTGATTATAATAGCAGGTAATGATTCATCTTATCAGTTAGCAATGCTAAAAACTGATTATCGAGTGTGATTTTAATAGAGAAGGAACAACCCTATGGATATCCTACACCTAGTCGACCGCTTAGAAAAAGTATTGGGTGAAAGCCGACGAATTTTTATGACGGCCAATTTAGTTGTGGATGAAGATCAGATTTACACGATCATTGATCAGATGCGGGTTGCCATTCCCGAAGAGATCAAACGGGCCAAACGGATTGAGTCGGAGAAGGATCGTGTGTTGGCCCAAGCCAAAGAAGAGGCGGATCGTATCCGGCAATTGGCCAAACAAGAGGCGGAGGAGCTGGTTAAGCGTGACAACATTATGGCGACGGCCCAAAAACGGGCCGATACCTTGCTTGAGCGTTCGACGCGTGAGGCCGAGGCACTCAAACGGGATGCAGATGCGTATGTGGTTGATGTGCTCGTTAAGTTAGAAGAAGATTTATTACGCTCCTTATCCGTTGTCCGCAACGGCGTGCAAAAAATCCAAACAGATGCTAAACCATCAGGAAGTGGCGCCAAAAGTAACGAAAACGTGAAATCTAAATAGGTTTTTTCTCCCCTTCGTTCCGATACCCCTTGACATACCCCACAGGTGCGTTATAATACTTCCTTGCGACTTGTCTGTCGCTTATTTTTTGTTGGCTCCAATATCAGATTCGTTCTGCATTATCAAAAGAAGAGAGGTTATCACTATGGGTGCGCTTCCTAAACGTAAAATTTCAAAGGCGCGTCGCGATCGTCGTCGCACGCATGACAAAGCACAAACATTTCATCTAGTTAATTGTCCTAACTGCGGTGAAAAACGGCGGGCACATCATATGTGTCCTAGCTGTCGGACATACAAAGGGATTCAAGTATTGCCATCTTTTGAAGATTAAAGGTGATCACAATCCCCCATACGAGTTACTGCGACACCGAATGCCTGCATTCGGTGTTGTTGCCTATACCATAAAGTTAGTCATTTGAGGTGAAAAGGTGACGGTTGCTTATCTATTTCCAGGACAAGGTTCACAACATGTGGGCATGGGTCGCGACTTTTTCGATTATTCGGCGGCTGTACGCGATATTTACGCCCAAGCAGATGAACTGTTAGAGGTACCTATCTCTACCATTTGCTTTGATGGACCTGAAGAGAGGCTGACGGAAACATTAAATCAACAGCCGGCCCTTTTTACAACCTGCTACGCCATGTGGCGGGTGGCAGAAGAAACAGATTGGCACCCGCCAACGTTTATCGCTGGTCATAGTATGGGTGAAGTAACCGCATTGGTGGTGGCGGGGAGTATCAGTTTCGCCGATGGTTTACGTTTAACGCGTCATCGGGGACAATGTATGAAGATGGCGGGGGAGCAAAATCCGGGGGGGATGGCCGCTGTCTTAGGGATGGATTACGAGGCCGTGGCGGCTCATTGTGAGGCGGCTACCGAAGCGACCAATCTACCGGTACAGGTAGCCAATGACAATTGTCCCGGGCAGGTGGTGATATCAGGCAACCATACCGCTCTTGATGAAGCGATTAAGCGTGTCAAGGCTGATGGTGTCCGGCGCGTAGTTAAATTGCCGATTACAATCGCCGCTCACTCGGCCCTCATGGCCCCCGCCGCCGAATCATTTGGGGAAATGGTAGATGAAATCGAGATAAAACTCCCTCAAATCCCTGTGATTAGTAACGTAACCGCCCTCCCCCTCATATCAGTTACTGATATTCGTGCCGAACTCAAAGCACAATTAACCGCCAACGTTCGCTGGACAGAATCCATTCAATACTTATTGGGACAAGGCGTCACCACTTTTGTGGAAATTGGGCCAGGGGATGTACTGATGAAGTTAATGAAACGCATCGACCGCGACGCGGGACGACATAGTTTTACCTTAGATGCAGTCCCTAGTGCTCAACCGGTAGCGCCCGTCACCGAAGATAATTAAAACAATAAACTGCTGATGCGTCATCATCGCAATATTTACTGAATTATGGAGGATTTCATGTTATTAACGGATAAAGTCGCTGTGGTTACTGGCTCATCCCGTGGAATTGGACGTGCTATCGCTATCGATTTTGCCGCCAATGGAGCCAAAGTTATTATTAACTATAATAGCAATGCGGACGCGGCGGCAGAGGTTGTGGCCGAGATCAAAGCGGCTGGTGGGGAGGCGACTGCGGTCGGCGCCGATATCAGTGATTTCACAGCCGCGCAAATGTTAATGGATACCGCTATCGAAACATATGGGCAAGTCGATATTTTAGTCAATAACGCCGGCACAACCCGTGACAAACTTATCATGTCAATGAAAGAGGATGATTGGGATACCGTCCTTAACGTCAATCTCAAAAGCGCCTTTAACTGTTGCCGAGCTATCCTCCGCCCAATGCTTAAGCGACGTCAAGGTGGACGTATCATTAATATCAGTTCGGTGATTGGCATTATGGGGCAAGGTGGACAATCTAATTACGCCGCCTCCAAAGCAGGTCTTATCGGCCTGACCAAATCTTTAGCCAAAGAAGTTGCCTCACGCCAAGTAACTGTTAATGCGATTGCTCCTGGCTTTTTCCCCACCGATCTTACCAACAAGCTTGATGATAAGATGAAAGAACAGATTTTAGGCGCGATTCCGCTCGGCCGTTTTGGTGATTTGCCTGAAGTGGCCCACTTAGCCACATTTTTAGCTTCGGAACGTGCCGCCTATATTACGGGTGAAATCATTAAAGTTGATGGTGGCGTTGCTATCTAAATCACGTGGTATGAACGTGAACAAGATGATGATAAAAGCTTAACATTACGGCGAGAATGGCTAAAAAGTAGCCAGTTATAGCTAAAGTGAGTTATAATTTCTTTGAAATCAATGGCAATTTGACCCAATTATGATATTTGGGTTGCTTTATAACTGGTTTTTATCATATTATATAAGAAAGATGCGCGAAGCAGTGACAAATTTGAGTTTAAACAAATCGTATTGAAGCTTCACCATCAAGTAAAGTAAATTTATTGTAAATTTTATTTTACTGAACTATTGGAGAAACGTATGGACGAGGTGGAAGAAAGTTTAGGACGAATCGAAGTGGCCCCTGAGGTACTAACGACAATTGCTCATGAAGCAACCAAAAGTATCGAGGGAATTGCAGCCATGTCCCCTGTCCCAAATGATGTTGCCCGCCTCTTTCGCCGTAGTTCTCGTCAGGCCAACGGTATCACTTTAGATATCCAGGACGGCTCGCTTACATTTGATATCTATATATTGGTTGATCCTCAAGTCAATGTGGTGGAAACGAGTCGTCAATTGCAGACGGCCGTGATTGAGGCGATTGATAAAATGGTAGGTATTGAAGTAACGGCCGTTAATGTCCATGTCGAAGATGTTCTCTATGATTCTAACGAAACCGTTTAAGCGACATCGCTGACGGTAACACTATACAAGTTTAACAATTATCTCATTTACGCTGTATACTGTTACCACTAGGCCTCTGTCCTACACGGTTATCAATCTGTACCTAATAGGCAAAAGGCTATGAAAACAACCAGGCGCCGGGCGCGTCGTTTAACACTTGAATCACTGTACGAATATGATGTCGCCGACCACCCTGCTCTCGAAGTCCTCGCACGACGGGTGGAAGAACAGCCAATCGAACGAAGTGGATACGAATTTGCACGCACTTTGATTGGTGGGGTAATTGATTACCAAGCAATCATGGATCCGCTGATCATTCGTTACGCTCCAGAGTGGCCATTAGAACAAATGGCTGTCATTGACCGTAATATTCTTCGCATTGCTATATTTGAATTTTTGATTGATACCGATACCCCCGTAAAAGTCGCTATTAATGAAGCTGTTGAATTAGCTAAAATCTATGGGGCCGATAGTGCTCCCCGTTTTATCAATGGCGTGCTGGGTACACTAGCTGACCAAGTTGATGATTTACGCGCTGAGTTAGCCGAAAAAAATAGAACGGAAACGAACGATTTAGTCACAGTTTAAAGCCATAACGTCTCTGTGTATGACCAATAATATGACAACTGCCCCCCAACAAGATGAGCTAACACTTCTGGAACATCTTGAAGAGTTACGGATTCGACTAACGCGCGTGGTCATAAGCCTTATTGCCGGAACAGCGGTTAGTTTTCTTTTTGCCAAACGTTTTTTGCTTTTCCTCAAACAACATTATCCCCAAGAACTACAAACCCTCGGCCCCACCGAAGGCATAGAAACCTATTTTAAAGTCTCCCTCGTTTTGGGGGCTTCCTTGGCTATGCCTGCCATTCTTTATCAATTTTGGCTTTTTATCTCCCCTGCCCTCGAAAAAAAAGAAAAACGGTTGGTCTATATCTTTTTGCCGAGTGCTATGGGCTTGTTTATGACGGGTATCCTGTTCGCTTGGTTTGTCCTTTTACCGACGGCGATCGCTTTTTTGAGCACCTTTTTAGATGATGTTTTTGTGGCCGAGTGGACCAGCCAAGAATATATCAGCTTTGTCACCACGTTTCTCTTTTGGCTAGGGGTCAGCTTTGAAATGCCCCTTATCGTTTATATGCTAGCCCGTTTAGGCTTTGTCACCCCCCAATTATTACGCGAACAATGGCGTGTTGCTGTCGTCGCCATCGCCATTATCGCGGCTGTTGTCACCCCCTCGGTTGATCCGATAACCATGTTACTAACAATGGTTCCTTTGCTTATTTTATATGTGTTAAGCATGTTCTTGGCTCGGTGGGGACAACGGCAATTTGAACGTGCCTATCAAACCAGCGAGGATTAAATCGGTATCATGACCACGATTACTTGCTACGATTATGACGGGAATCCCCATCTTGTGCCCACAGATTATATTCAGTTTCGACCCGCCATCTATGGGATTTTGTTAGACAAAGACCAAGTTTTATTACAACGTCATCAACCAACACGTAATCTTCAGCCGCCAGGCCGCATTTTGCAAGTGCATGAACAACCAGCCCCTGCGTTACGCCGTTATTTCCGTTCTTTAGTTGGTTTTACCCCCCATGTTGAATCAACTTTGATAATTGACGATCAATATATATGGGATCCGGCGCAAGAAAAAGCGTATCATGTCGTTCGCACCTATTATGCGGTAACACGGCCAGCCGCCGTCACCATGATGCCCGTTGATGATACGCATGATGCGTATCCGGAATGGGTGCCATTGGCTGGCCTTAGCCGTGAACAACTGCAATTTGGGTATGAAGCGATTATTTTGGGCGAAGAACGGCTCACTTTACAGCAAAAACAACAAGCATAAACCAACTATTGCACAACTCTTTATCCTATGCTATGATAATAAACATTATGATGAAACATTTCTTTCGCTTTAGCTTTTTCTTTACGAATAATGATGATGCCGCCCTTGCATTATCGTTTTGTTCGTGCTAAAAGCGAAACAAACGATTAAACAAGCAAGACGCGGCCTGCCGCGTCTTTTTTTTGGCTATTACACAGTAAAATGGGAACAATATAGATGTTAGAAAATTTAGATACGTTAAAAATAGAAGCAGTAGCACAATTGGAAAAAGCAGATAGTAGTGATGCTTTGGATGAGTGGTACAAAACTTATCTGAGCAAAAAAGGATCGGTGACGTTAGCCACTCGGCAGATCGGCCAAGTCGCCCCTGAAGATCGACCGGAAGCGGGTCGTCGCATCAATGCGCTAAAAGAGGAGATGACGGAGGCTTATCAGGCGCGGCAAACGGCCGTTAAACAAGCCGAACTCACCGCCAACCTCAACAAAGATGCGATCGATGTCACCCTCCCCGGCCGCCCCCAACCTCAAGGTCGTCTCCACCCATCCACCCAAGTCCTGCGCCAAATTTATCAAATCTTCGGTGATATGGGCTTCCAAATCTATCGTAGCCCCGACATCGAAACGGATGAATTTAACTTCGAACTGCTTAACTTTCCTCCCCACCACCCCGCTCGTGAAATGCAAGATAGCTTCTACACAACGGATGAAAACGTCATCTTACGCACCCATACGAGCGCCGGCCAGATTCGGGCCATGCGTCAATACCACCCCGAACCAATTCGGGTTATCTTGCCCGGCATGTGTTACCGGAATGAGCAAATCACCACCCGTAGCGAAATTCAATTTTTTCAAGTAGAAGGGTTGGCTGTTGGTACAAATATCACTTTCGCTGATTTGAAAGGGACGTTAACTGAATTTGCACGACGCTTGTTTGGGGCCGAGCGGCAAACTCGCTTCCGTGCCAGCTACTTCCCCTTCACAGAACCGAGCGCGGAAATGGATGTCACCTGCTTCCTGTGTGACAGCAAAGGGTGCCAAGTCTGCAAATATACTGGCTGGCTTGAAATCCTCGGCTGTGGCATGGTACATCCCAATGTCTTGCGTAATGGTGGTTATGACCCCTTCACCTATTCCGGCTTTGCCTTTGGTATGGGGCCAGAACGGATCGCTATGCTCAAGTATGGGATTGACGATATCCGCCATTTCTGGAGCAATGACCTCCGTTTCTTATCTCAATTTTAAATAATCGTTAGCGCCGATCTCGATGATAAGACCGTATCGGCGCTAACCAACCCTTCCGCAACTTAATTAATTTTCTCTGCAGGAGTTTCTCAATGCGCGTACCATTATCTTGGTTAAAAGAATATGTTGATGTTAATCTCTCCATTCCTGAGATTGATGACCTCTTAACAAATGCTGGTCTCGAAGTCAAAACCGTCGATTATATCGGTATCGAGGGTTCTGATTTGGTCTGGGACCGTGACAAAATTTTACTCGGCCGTCTCCTCAAGGTCGAACAACACCCCAACGCCGACCGCCTCGTCCTCGCCACCGTCGATTACGGTGCCGACGAACCAGAAGTCGTCGTTACCGGTGCTCCTAACCTGTTCGCTTACCTCGATACCGACATCGACTCAAAAAATATCTACTCTCCTATCGCCCTCGAAGGCAGTACCCTCTACGATGGGTACAAAGCGGGCAAGACAAGCAAACTGAAAGGGAAAGAGCTACGTGGCATCTATAACCGTTGTATGCTCTGTTCCGAAAAAGAGTTAGGTATTAGCGATGAACATGAAGGGATTATCCTTATCAAGAAGGATAGCTATTCCCCCGACTACCAAGCGGGGACCCCACTCCAAGACGTTTTAGGCGATGCCGTCTACGAAATCGATATCATCCCCAATATCGCCCGCTGTGCGTCGATGATCGGTGTTGCCCGCGAGTTAGCCGCCTTGACCAATAAACCGCTCCGTTTACCCGATTATAATGTGGTGATGGAAGGACAGCCGGTTGATGGCCGTGTCAAAATCAGCACAACCAATCCGGAACTCAATCCCCGCTTTGTCGGTTTAATTATCAATGATGTCGATATTAACCACCCCACCCCTTACTGGATGCAACATCGGTTGCGCTTAGCAGGGCAACGAAGCATCAACGTCATCGTTGATATCAGCAACTATGTGATGCTAGAAATGGGGCAACCCAACCATACCTTCGATTACGATTTCCTGCGCCAACGGGCCGATGAGTATGCGCCGGATGGGCCCATTCATATTCATACTCGTTTACCGAAAGAAGGCGAAACATTAAAAACATTAGATGGTGTCGAGCATAAATTGTTGCCCTACACCATCTTAGTAACCGATCCCCAAGGCAATTTAAGTATGGGTGGTATTATGGGTGGGGACAATAGCGAAATCAAAGATGAGACGACCAATGTTTTGCTCGAAGCGGCTGCTTGGAACTTCATCAATATTCGCCGTAGTAGTACACGCTTAGGCATTCACACCGATGCTAGTTTCCGCTTCAGTCGGGGGGTTCATCCTAGCCAAGCATTATTGGGAGCGAAACGGGCGGCCGAATTACTTCGCCGTTTTGCTGGGGGCACCGTCGCTAACGGCATTATCGACTACTATCCTCAACCGCCTGAACAGCTAACCCTCAATCTCGATGTCGATTACGCTCGCCGTCTCAGCGGTCTCGATTTAACCGGGGCTCAAATGGCGGCCCTATTAACACGGCTCGATTTCACCGTTGTGACCCACGATAAAACATTATCGGTAACGGTGCCCGATCATCGGTTAGATATTGAAGGGCCGCATGATTTGGTGGAAGAGATTTGTCGGATGGTAGGGTACGATAAAATCCCATCAACGTTGTTACAAGATAGTTTGCCACCACAGCGGGGCAATTATCAGGTAGAACAAGAAGAGCGGATTAAGGATTATTTGGTACAAGTTGGGTTGCAGGAAGCGATTACGTATCGGTTGACGGGGGTTGAGCGTGAGGCGGGGTTGTGGGTGGCGGCCGAGGAAGCAGATAACAGTCCCTATATCGCTCTCACCAATCCCAATTCACCTGAGTTAGCCGTTATGCGTCACAGTTTGCTCAGTTCTGTCCTCAAAATTACAGCGGACAACAGCCGCTACCAAGAACATATGGCCTTCTTTGAGATTGGCCCTGTTTATATCGCTGTTCCCAACCAACAGTTACCGGATGAACAGATGAAGCTAGCGATTGTGATGACAGGTCGCCGACAAGCCCCATCGTGGCATGGTGATGACCCCGATACATTAGACTTCTTCGATTTAAAAGGGGTTCTGGAACAGTTATTTGGTCAATTACATCTCGATATTAGTTATACGGCTGATAACCATCCAACCTATCGGCCAGGACGCACAGCCCGTTTACATATTGGCAAACAAGAGCTCGGCTGGGCAGGGGAACTGCACCCCCTTGTCGTTGATGCTTATAATTTCCGTATTCCAATGGGTCAGCCTGTATTAGCGGCTGAAATCAAAGTGACCGATTTAATCGCGGCGATTCCAAGCACATTCGCTTTCCGTAGCGTCACCCCTTATCCGGCGGTGCATGAAGATTTAGCCTTGATTGTACCTGTGGATGTGACGGCGGCGGCCGTGGCTGCTGCCATCGCTAACAGTGGTGGGGCCCTACTAACTGATGTCGAACTATTCGACCTTTACGAAGGGAACCCCGTCCCTGCTGGTTACAAAAGCTTAGCCTATCATCTCACCTTCCAAGCACCCAATCGTACGCTAACAGATAAACAGATCAAGAAAAGCCGTGGTCGGATTATCGCCAGTTTAGATCAGCAGCTCAATGTCAAATTGCGTGAATAAATAAGCGATCCATTTAGCCCTAGGGTATACAATTATTGGCTGATTGTATACCCTATTTTTATTACCTAACCAGTACCTATAAAGGAATTGGATACCCCTTAAACAATCAGTAAACGAAACAAAAATTTCAATTCAACCAATTTTAAAAAAGTTCTTGACAGCACGCGTTCATCATGGTATATTTGCGATAGTTGATATAGCAACTATTGATGTAGCAACGATTTTGCGAGAAGATAAAATTATGAGTTTAACCCACTTACTCAACAAAAGTACCATGAGCGACCCCGACACAATTTACACCCTGCTAAAAGAAATCTATCTCATTATTGATGATGGCGACCGACGTTTGCTCAACCGCTTTGGGTTAACGGTACCTCGCTTCTATGTGCTTTTTCACTTAGGCAATCAACCAGGTATGTCTTTACGTGAATTAAGCGAACAGATGCTTTGTGATAAAAGTAATATCACTCGCATCATCAAAGGCATGGTTTCGGAAAAATTAGTAAAACGCCAACCCCATGAGTCCGATGGACGCATGTTACGCATTTATCTCACCGATAAGGGTCGAGAAATTCGCGAAACAGTTATGGCTTTGCACAATGAATACAACCAAATTCGTTTTGATTCGATGGATGAAAATTTAAATCCAGACGATTTATATAAAACTTTGGTGCAAGTCAAAGGCGATTTAGTCGAAACATTGCCCGAAGCAATGACAGTTTCTATTACTGATATAGAGTAACTGTTATCTGTATCCCACTATTTAAGGAGGTAAGCATTACGCTCAATTCCCTAAATATATCCTATCTGAGGCTAGATAATTCCAAAACAAAACCCTTATCGCTCTTATCTGCCTAATTTTATTGTTTTTTTGTTACAACAACAATTGAGGAGAATATATTAAAATGACCAAAAAATGGTATTTGCTTGTTGTATTAATGTTAATTGGTGCCCTAACCTTAGCCGCTTGTGGCGGTGGCGACACCGAAGAGCCAGCTGATAGTGGTGATGACACCACCAACGGGGACACCACCATGGATGATGGTGATGACCATGACGATGATGATGACCACAGCGATGGTGATGACCATGACGACGATTTAGCTGGTACGGTTGAATTATGGCATGCTTATGGTACTGGCGGCGCTGAAGAAGAGGCGATCACCGCTATTGTGGCCAGCATCCAAGAAGAGCATCCAGAATTAACCATCAATGTACTCCAAATCCCCTTCGACCAAATTTTCAACAAATGGGAAACTGAAGTGGCAGCTGGTAGCGGTCCTGATATGTTCATCGCGCCGAATGATGACTTAGGTAACCTCTCCCGTTCCGGTTTGGTCTTAGACATCACCGATTTGTTAGACGGCAAATTGGAAAATGTAGTTGATACCGGCGTGGCTGGCATGATGGTCGATGGTCAGATGTACGGTGTGCCTGAATCGGCTAAAGCTGTTGCTTTGTACTATAACAAATCAATGGTTGACACCCCACCAACCACAACTGATGAATTATTGCAAGCTGTTGAAGATGGTCACATTTTGGTCCAAAACCAAAATGGGTACCACCTCTTTGGTTTCTTCCCTGCTTTCGGTGGTCAAATCTTAGATGATGCCGGTACGACCGCTTGCTCTTCTGGCGAAGAAGGTTTCGTGAAAGCGATGCAATATTTGGTTGACTTGAAAGAAGCTGGCGCTTTATATGAAACTGATGGCGGCCGCGCTGATACGCTCTTCCGCAACGGCGAAGTGGCAATGATTATCAATGGCCCTTGGACCTTGGGTGACTATCGTGCTGATTTAGGTGACGATTTAGGTGTCGCTCCAATTCCTGGTTCAATGAACCCAGCTGGTGCCTTGAACGGTATCGATGGCTTCTACATCAACCCCAATACAGATAATCCTGAATTGGCCGTGGCTGTAGCCCTCGAATTAACTGACCAAGAATCCTCGCAAATGTATACTGATATGGCTGGTCACGTGCCTATCCGCACTGATGTGACCTCTGATGATCCGAATGTCGCCGCCTTTGCTGAAGCATCGGCTAACGGCACCCCCCGCCCCCAAAGCGCTGCCTTTGGTAACTACTGGGGTCCATTCGGTGATATGGTGACCAAAGTGTTAGAAGGCAACGTCACACCTGAAGAGGGTGTCGCCGAAGCCTGTGGCAACTTCCAAGCTGCCATTGACGGCTAATAACGTTTAAATAAAAGCGTACTGGCCGCGGCCAGTACGCTTTTTCTTTAAGAAACATATTACGAAAGTCTTGCAAACTTCAAACGTCAACCAATACGGAGGTCTTGACGATGGCAGCAATTGACAAACCAAGCGGCCCCAAAGCCGTTGCCGGCAGTAGTTGGTGGGAAAAAACAGTTGATACACGTACTGCCTATGCCTACTTAGTTCCCGCTTTTATCGTGATGGCAATCATCACCTTTTACCCTCTCATTTATCAAGTTTGGATGTCTTTCACCGATTATGGCGTCCGCAGTCTTAATCCTAATAGCGCCGTTTATCTGGAACCAACTTGGGTTGGCTTCCAAAACTATGCCGATATCTTCTCTGGCCGTATATCCAATATCATGCCTAATTTCGATTTCTGGCGGTTATTGGCATTTAACCTGTTATGGACTTTTTCAAATGTTATCTTTCATGTCGGTATCGGAATATTGATCGCTGTCGTTCTGAATATTCATGGTCTCTGGTTCAAGGGCATCTATCGCTCCTTATATGTTTTACCGATGGTAATCCCCTCCTTAGTCATCGCCGTAGTTTGGCGTAATATGTTTGACCCCGATTTCGGAGCCATTAATCAAGGTCTAAATATCATACGAGACTTTGCGGGACTAGAGCCCTTGCGTATCCGCTGGATCGATGAAACCGCCCCCGTAATTGATTTCTGGGGCCTGCTACCCCTCCCTATGTCATTCTTTGCTGTCCTCATCACCAATATCTGGTTAGGCTGGCCCTTTATGACAATTGTCGCTACAGGTGCCCTCCAAAGTGTCCCTAAAGATTTGTACGAAGCCGCTTCAATTGATGGTGCCAGCTGGACACAACAATTTTTCAATATCACTCTCCCCATGATTCGTCCCGCAATGGTACCCGCCGCGATGTATGGTACAATCCTAACATTCAATCAATTCAATGTCATTTACTTTATTTCTGGTGGTGGCCCCTTACGCCAAACAGAGATTATGGTAACCACAGCTTTCCGCTTAGTCAATGAGCAACGCGAATATGGTCTCGCCGCCTCATTCTCAGTTATTATCTTCTTTGTCCTACTCGGCCTCACCCTATTAACCAACCAAGTTACCCGCGCTACGGAGAGTTACGACGATGCTTGATTCACAAAAATTACCCCTTTGGAAACAGATCGCCTATCAAATTATCTTGTTAATGGTTCTTTTTACCGTCCTCTTCCCCATCCAATGGATCGTGACCATGTCCCTCGATCCCCGCGACATCGCTCGGCCCACCGAACTCACCCTCATCCCCCCCGGCGCTTCGCTCCAAGCTTACTATGACGTCATCGACCAACCCACCGCCAACCCCGTTAAATTCTGGCAATTAGCCTGGAACTCCTTTAAATTAGCCGGTGGCGTAGCCTTCTTCTCCGTACTATTAGGCGTGACCGCTGGCTACGCCTTCTCCCGCAAACGATTCCCCGGTAGACAGTTGTTGATGCTAGGGGTCATCACTGTGCTCATGCTCCCCTCCATCGCCACCATCGCCCCCCTCTTCGTTAGTCTTAATCGGATTAGTATTGGCGATTTCAACTTACGCAACTCGTTGTGGGGCGTGGGCTTAGCCATGACATCAGGGGCACTCCCTTTCGCTATCTGGAACTTAAAAGGGTATCTCGATACAATCCCCAAAGACCTTGAAGAAGCAGCCCTCATCGATGGCGCCACGCCAAACCAAGTCTTCTTCCGTATCGTCCTCCCCCTCGCCGCTCCCGCTCTAGCTGTCACCGTCTTCCTCGGCTTCTTAGCTGGTTGGACCGAATTCGCCCTTTCTTGGCAATTCTTAACCAACCCAGAAGATTTCACCTTAGCCATGGCTTTATGGAATATGACCGGCCAATATGCAGGCTCTGTTCCTTGGTCCCGTTTCGCGGCCATGTCTATCTTAGTCGCTGCCCCCGTATCCATCGTCTACCTCTCTCTCCAAAAATATATTGTCAGCGGCCTCACTGTGGGTGGCGTCAAATAAGCCCGCCCACACTAACTATACGATTAGTGAAGCTACCATCTATTCATAGATAGCGCTTCTGGACATATCGACCTCCGTACAAGGCAGGGGAAATGGTGACATTTCCCCTGTTTTGTTTCTTATCAATACCTCTCTCGGCCCAAATTCTGCTATAATACCCCCCAAATCTAACAATTTGTGTGCCCCACCACACAGTAAACAACAAACGCTTGGCCCACATGAGCACGCCCAAACACCGCAAGAGAGGATAGGAATGATTATGAATGAACTTGTATTCGGTACGCTAGCCACCCCTGAGCTTAGGCTTGCTTATGCCCGCCAACGCCAACAAGGGGTTAGCCACCACAACCAACGACAACCATGGGTTCCTGAACCAGGTGAACGACCTATGCTCAAGGTCACCATTGAAGAAAAGGTGGCTATCGAGAAAGTCGTTTGTCACATCACCGAACCAGAAAAAAGAACCGTGCTCTTAGACCGCGTCGATACCAACTGGGACCTTTTTAATTGGACCTACTATCAAACATGGCAAGGCCAATTACCCGCTTACGACGAAGGACGTGTCGTTCGCTACCATATTCTCGCTCATCCCGCCGACGGCTCCCCCCCCATCCCCGCCGACAATGGTCAAAACTTCTCTTATCTTGTCCGTGAAATTAGCCCACCTGATTGGAGTTATGAAGCGGTTATTTATCAGGTCTTCCCCGACCGCTTCGCCGTTGGTCACGACCAACAATGGCGTGATACAGATGACCTCACCGCTATCCATGGCGGCACCTTAGCCGGCATCATCGAAAAGTTAGATTATATCGCTGATTTAGGCTTCAATTGTATCTGGCTTAACCCCTTCTTCCCCGATACCACCCATCATGGCTATCACGCCACCGATTATTTCGCCGTCAATCCCCGCCTCGGCAATATGGACGACCTCCGCCGCCTCTTGAACGAAGCCCACGGCCGAGGCATCCGCATCATCCTCGATTTCGTCGCTAACCATTGGGGCAGTGGCCATTTCTCCTTCCAACACGCCCGCCAACACGAAGATAGCCCCTATCATAACTGGTACCATTGGGACCAATGGCCCGATGAATACGAAACCTTTTTCGGCGTTAAAGATTTGCCCACTATCAATGTCGACCACCCCGAAGCCCGCGCCTACCTGCTGAAAGCGGCCCATTTCTGGCTCACTGAGTTCGATTTCGATGGCTACCGTCTTGATTACGCTTACGGCCCCTCCCATGACTTTTGGGCCGACTTCTTCGCCACCGTCAAAGTGGCCAATCCCGACGCTTGGGTCTTTGGTGAAGTGGTTGAAACACCCAACAAACAGCTAAGTTATCTCGGTTACTTTGATGGTTGTCTCGATTTTATGCTGTTGCAAATTATGCGCCACACCTTTGCCCAACGCCGTCGCACTTTGGTCGAATTCGATAGCTTCTTGACACAACACGAACGCTTCTTCCCTCCTAATTTTAGCCAGCCCTGCTTCCTTGATAATCATGATATGAACCGTTTTATCTGGTTAGCTGATGGGGACAGTCGTATCCTTAAAGTGGCCGCTACCTGCCAATTTACCCTGCCAGGGCAACCCATCGTCTATTACGGGACCGAAGTCGGTATTTCGCAAGATCTATCGATTCAACCCCCCGATAATGGTGGCATGGAGCAAGCACGCAAGCGAATGGTTTGGTCAGAAGAAGGGCAAGATCGGGAGTTGCACGCCTTTTACAAGCGGCTTATCGCTTTTCGACGTGACAACCCTGTGCTCGTTTACGGCCAACGTTGTACATTATACGTTAGTGACGAAACCAAAACCTATGTGTATAGCCGTTATGATGAAACCACGCGACTCATTATCTTTTTAAGCTTGAGTGATAAGGAAGAAAAGGTACTCATCGCTGACCAACTGTTTACCCTCCCCCCTTACGCTGCCCTAATCTGGAACCAAGATAACAATTGCCTTTATAATATCGCTAATGGCGACATAACAGAAACCACATGAGCGGGCTCAATCAAAAAATCATTGCTATTACTGGTGGTACTCGCGGCCTCGGCTGGGCGATCACCACTCGTTTAGCCGTGGCTGGCGCCACCGTCTACTGCTGTGGGCTATCAGAGGGGGGCTTGGCCGAAGCCGCGCGTCAGCGCGCGGGGTTGGCCGCGGCCGAGCGCATCCACCTCGGCCAATGTGACGTCAGCCAACAAGCCGCCTACGAAGCGTGGCTCGACCAAATCTACCACCAACACGGCCGCCTCGACGTCCTCATTCATAACGCCGCCTTTATTCGCTGGGTCGATCTAATCGATATGCCAACCACCGACGCCATTCGTAGTATGGAAGTCGGTTATCACGCTTTGGTCTACGGCACAAAAAAAGTGCTACCTTGGTTTTTAGCCCAAAATAGCGGTCATTTTATCAATATCGGCTCAATTACGGGCAATATTTTTGCGGGCTCAGCCTCGGCCGCCTATAGTGCCACCAAAGCGGCCATCGATGGCTTTAGCCAAACATTACACACCGAACTGTATCAGACCCCGATTCAGGTCACTTTAATGCGGTTGGGGGCGATACAGGATACGAACTTTTTTGGGGAGCATGTGGCGGCGGAGCGGATGCCGAGGGTGGCTGATATGGTACCTTTGTTGACGCCGGAGGGGGTGGCCGAGGCTGTCCTCAAAACAATCAAAGCCCCCCGCCCCATCGTGACTTTGCCCTATATTTATCGTTGGCTCCATATTATCTTTGCTCTCACCCCCCACTTCAGCCAATGGCTGGGCCGCCTTGGCGGCACCAGCCAACGCCATTATGCCTAATTATTGTTGTAATCATTCCCCGTCAGCAAATTGGCCGCTTTCGATTCTGTCGGCCCATCCCCATCCTCTTCCGCATTAGCCACATACAACACCTGCGTCGGATAAGCAAACTCAAGCCCCTCTTCAGTAAACGCTTCTAATAAAGCTAAATTAATCTCCTGCTGAATATCCATGTGCAACTCATACTCTGGTGATAAAACATAGTAAACCAACTCGAAATTAAGTGAAAAATCACCCAAGGCACTAAAATGAATCCGATCTAAACGTGTATTGTCAATCGATTCAATAATATCAGTTACCATCGCCGGTATGGCTCGTAACTGTTCAACGGTGGCATCATATGTAATACCAAAGTTAAACACAACGCGCCGTTCATCCATGCGTTGGTAATTACGTACCCGACTACTCAACAAATCACTATTAGATACCACAATCTGCTCGCCACTCGCGCTACGAATCCGTGTTGTTTTCAACCCCACATACTCGACCGTTCCGCGATAATTATCTAACTCAATGAAATCACCAATCACAAACGGCTTATCGAGCGCAATCGATAACGAAGCAAATAGATCCCCTAATATGTTTTGTACGGCCAACGCAACCGCCACACCACCAATACCTAAACCAGTCAGCAAGGCAGTCACATCAACACCAGGCAGATTGTCTAAACCAACCAAAAAGAGGACTGAGAAAATCGCTAAGCGCGCCACAAAGGCGACCGCATTCAATGTTGTCATTCGTCCCCCACTCCCACCTTCTTGCGGCTTCTCCACCAACCAATAATTAACAGCTACATCCGCCCAAATACCCACTTGCATTAAACATAGAACAAAAGCAAAGGCGGTGGACCATTCCGTTATCATTAGGTCTAACTGCAGAACCAAAACACCGGCATAAATGGCTAAAAGATTCATAATCCAAGGATTACTTTTCTCCAACGCCATCATCATCACATCATCAATTGATGTTTTCGTGCGCGTCGACCATTGTTGCAAATAACGCACCCCCAACCGCTTAACTAAACGCAATGTAATAGCGGTCGCCACCACGGCCAGTAACGCCAATAACCATGTTTGTATGCTATTATTCAAGATAACCAAGTTTAAAAAGTCCATATAGGTATTCATTTCTCCTGTTGAACAAACGACTGATATAAAAATTTCCACTCCCCACAACTAAATCATGACAGTTATCTAGTTAACTAGATATAGATAGATAAACAGATAAGAGATATAAATCGAGATATATTTTAACTACCAGCGACTCAAATCAAGGTGTTATCCCCACCAAAACAGCATTTGTACCTCTATCTATACCCCTTTGTATACCTCACGATTCATTCGTTCTTAGCTATAGCGGTTTATAATGGAGTCGTAATTTATTCACAACCGAGGCCAATTAACGCCTCAAAGGAGATTCAATAAGATATATGTTTTCCCTATTAGAACGCAGTACAGAAAATTGCATCGGACTAGAAGTGTCAGGCACAGTCAAAGCTGGGGATTATGATAATTTGACCCCTATCATCAACAATGCAGTCAAGGCCAATAATACCATTAATATGGTTCTTGAGATGGATGATTTCGATGGCTACCAAGATATAGATGCAGTCATTGCTGATGTTGAAATGGGATTAGAAACAGTTGATGATATTGAAAAAGTAGCTATTGTCAGTGATGCCAAATGGCAAGAAATGGCGACTAAGTTGTTATCCCCATTAACACGAAGTACCCAAATAAAACATTTTGATAAGGATGCACGCGATCAAGCTTGGGCTTGGACATGTGGTTCCGATTGGGTGAAGTAATCCCCCAGCATAATGTAAACTGTTGATGCGCCCCCTCGGCATCAACACTGTTTTGGACACTCATTCAATCACAAGGAGATAACAAATATGAATAAAACATTTACCTATACAGCCCGAAGCGTTGAAGATCCACATAAAATGGCGACATTCACCTTGCAAAATGGTCATGTCGATGTCAAACTCGGCACCGCCATCCTCGAACAAGCCGAAAAAGCGATATCCGCCTTCCAAAACAAGACGGATGAGCGCTTGACCGCTTGGATCGAGCCAGCTGCTACCGGTACCCTACAGAAAGTGATGCAACCCATCAACTTATCTGATTTTGATGCCCAAATGAAAGGGGATACCTTACAAACCACCGCGTGGTTGCGCGCTGGCGGCTTGCGCTTAGCCCCCATCATTGTGAGTTGGTCTGATGTCGATAATCCGGCCGGAGCCCGCGCCTTCGTGCAAGAAATCGATACCCGCAAAGAAGAGAGCCAACGGTCCACGACCATCCCCGATCCACTTGATTATTGGGCAACATGGGCAATTGTTAGCTTTATGTCACTTGTCGTTCCCCTATTCTGGTGGCATAAGTGGCAACAACGACATGCTTAGGTAACTATCAGGGGGGAGCGGGGAGCAGTAAATTATGAGGCGTTGCCTTATAAATTTCAATTCTATTGACATGCACCATGTCCCTTTGCTATGATCTAAGACATGGTAATTGATACACGCCCACCACGTAACAATCGGCACAATGGGCCATCATGCTCATTTGTGCTGTTAATGATTTTGCTAATTGGTATTTTTGGAGTGGTTACTTTCCGGGCCGATGATGTCCGTGATGTGTTCACCCCCGATCCCACCCCTCGGCCCACCCGCAACGCCATCTCCTGCGCCACCAGCGCTGACTTACTCACCCGTGATGGTGATTACGAAGAAGCGATTGCCCTCTACGAATGTGCCATTCGCCTCGATCCTCAAAATGTCGCCTACATTTTACCCATGATCGATCTGCTTCTATTAACCGACAGCACCACCCCCGCACCTGACTGGGCCCAAACTGTTGTTAACGAAGACGATGAAGATGATGAAGATGACCCCTTTGCCGGGTTAGACCTGTTTGAGGAAAATGAGCAAGTCGGCGCCCCTCCCCCAGATGATCCCGAAACGTGGACCGGCTTAGAATGGGCTGAGTTTGCCGTTGAATTAGCCCCCAACAATGATCAAGCGTGGATGTTAATGGCTGCCGCCCATCTCGATTATGGTTTGCGGCTGGCGGAAACAGGGTATGAGTTAGAATCGGGGCAAGCGTATCAACGGACGGTGAATGCGGCGGAAACGGCCGTTGAAATCAACCCCAGCAACGCCGACGCCTACGCCTACATGGCCAACGCCCTCGCCCAACTCGCCCGCCCCACTTTTGAATTTAGCCTTGCCCAAGAAATGGCCGATTTCGCCATGGCACTCGACCCCCAAAGCGTCGTAGTCCGCCAAGCAATGGCCACAGTCATGGAGTTACAAGGTTACTACAACCGCGCCATCGAAGAGTACGAAGCCGCTATCCAACTAGCACCCAACAATGCTGAACTCTACACTTCCCTCGCCTACCTTTACTTTTTCACCGATAATCGTCAACAAGCAATTTTAACCATGGAAACGGCCATTGATAAGGACCCACGTAATGCGGACGCCTACGATGGGTTGGGTTACTTCTACTTTGTGGTGGGGGAATATGCACGGGCCGAAAAAAATGCCTACCGTGCCGTTCTACTCGATCCCGAAATGACCCGCGCTCACGCCCACTTGGGTGCTGCCTATTTCAAAAATAGCAACTATCCAGAAGCGATCGCCTCGTTAGAAACGGCCATTGACCAATATGGCTTTGTCACCGAACAAAATGCGATCTATTACAATATGCTTGGCCTCGCTTACTATCGTAATAGTGATGATCCCGCCCGTTGTGAACAAGCCAATGCCATCTTCAATCAAGTCCTCACGGTCGCTTCACCAGACTCACCGGCCGAATTTAACGCCCAAGAAGGATTATCTCTCTGTCGCCAAGTTCGCGAATAGTTATTTCCCCTCACTAACAAATTCTAACGTTTCTCTTATTAGCAGTTAATACGAAAGAGTGCTAAAATATACTTGACATTGAGAAATTATCTGTTACAATGTCACTGTAAGTTAGCACTCTCTTGCATCGAGTGCTAAATCCCAATTAAAATGCAATTTATAATTTTATTACGCAACCTAAGGAGTGTTTGAGCATGTCTATGAATCTCAAGCCTTTGGGCGATCGCGTCGTGATCGAACCAAAAGAACGTGAAACAACAACCGCTTCTGGCCTCGTTTTGCCAGAAACTGCCGCTGAAAAACCGCAACAAGGCGTTATCCTCGCTGTTGGCCCTGGCCGCCGCGATGATGATGGCAAACATGTGGAACTCGACGTTAACGTCGGCCATACCGTCCTCTATGCTAAATATGCCGGTACCGAAGTTAAAGTCGAAGGCAAAAAAGTACTTATCCTCAAAGAATCTGATATCCTCGCCATCGTCGAGGGCTAAAGGAGAACGATACCAATGGCTAAACAATTAATCTTTTCCGATGAAGCTCGCCGTAAATTAAAATCTGGTGTGGATACATTAGCAAATGCTGTTTCCACCACCTTAGGCCCTAAAGGGCGTAACGTCGCGCTTGACAAAAAATTCGGTGCCCCCACCATCACCCATGATGGTGTAACTGTCGCCAAAGAGATCGAATTGGATGACCCTTATGAAAATATGGGTGCCCAATTACTCAAAGAAGCGGCTACCAAAACCAATGATATCGCTGGTGATGGCACCACCACCGCCACCGTTTTAGCTCAAACCATCGTCAATGAAGGTTTGAAAAACGTAGCGGCCGGTGCTAACCCAATGCTCTTGAAACGGGGCATCGAATTAGCCACCAATGCGTTGTCTAACAAAATTCGCTCCATGGCTACCCCTATCGACAGCAAAGAAGATATCGCTTCTGTCGCTTCTATCTCCGCTCAAGATCCAGCTATCGGCCAATTGATTGCCGAAGTGATGGACAAAGTGGGTAAAGATGGCGTCATCACTGTCGAAGAATCCCGTGGTTTGGAATTCGAAACCGAATATGTTGATGGTATGCAATTTGACCGTGGCTATATCAGCCCTTACTTCGTCACCGATACTGACAGCATGGAAGCGGTCATCGAAGATGCCTACATCCTCATCCACGACAAAAAAATCAGCTCGGCCCAAGACATCGTCCCGATTCTTGAAAAATTAATCCAAACCGGCCGCAAAAACCTCGTCATCATCGCTGAAGATGTCGATGGCGAAGCGTTGGCCACCTTGGTTCTCAACAAATTGCGCGGCATGATTAACGCCTTGGCTGTCAAAGCCCCAGGCTTCGGCGACCGTCGCAAAGCGATGTTGCAAGACATTGCTGTTCTCACCGGTGGTCAAGTTATCACCGAAGAAATGGGTCGTAAATTAGAAAGCGTCCAATTGAGTGACTTAGGCCGCGCGGCCAAAATCGTCTCCACCAAAGATGATACCGTCGTCGTTGATGGTGCTGGTGAAGAAGAACAAATTAAAGGCCGTACCGAGCAAATCCGTGTCGAAATCGAACGGAGCACCTCTGACTACGACCGCGAAAAATTACAAGAACGGTTGGCGAAATTGGCTGGTGGTGTCGCTATCATCCGCGTTGGTGCCGCGACTGAAGTTGAATTGAAAGAAAAGAAACATCGCGTGGAAGATGCTTTGAGCGCTACCCGTGCCGCCGTTGAAGAAGGGATCGTCCCTGGTGGTGGTGTTGCCTTAATCAATGCCCTCCCTATCTTGGATGAACTTAACCCCGAAGCAGGTGACATCGCTACCGGTGTGAATATCCTCACCCGTGCTTTGAAAGCCCCCATGCGTAAAATCGCTGAAAATGCGGGCCAAAATGGTGACGTCATTATTCAAAATGTCGCTACCCACCAAAAAGAGCACAATGATGCCAGCATCGGCTACAATGTTTTGACCGGCGAATATGTCAATATGATTAAAACCGGTATCATTGACCCCGCTAAAGTGACCCGTGGTGCCTTGGAAAATGCGGCAAGCATCGCTTCCATGATTTTAACCACCGAAGCACTCATCACTGACTTACCAGATGATAATGATGGTGGTATGCCAGGTGGTATGCCAGGTGGTGGTATGCCAGGCGGTATGGGCTTCTAAAGTCCCCACCCACCAATAACAACTTTTTTTAGTTAAAAAAGTTGTTTATCCCCCTAAACCTTAAAAGCCCCTCATTCTGAGGGGCTTTTTTATACAAATTTGCCGCTTGCACTTGAGAATTCGGACGAAGCAGAGTATAGTATAAATAATTCATTTTTTATTTTCGCTTATTTTTCGATCAATGAGGCTGTTATTATGGGACTACAATTGGTTAGACAAATTCAAGATGCACTAACAAAAACAAAGATGAGTGGCAGTAACGAAGCAACGCCCTCTGGCTATAAAGCATATGAAGTAGGTTTAGATCAGGTCGACAGTTTTACTGGTGATCCCAAACTCTTAGCCAAAGCTATCCGCACCTTCCAGTCAGGTAAATCATTACCCTACCTCTACGCGGGTGCCGCCTACACCCTGATTGCTGCCTCTAAAGAAAAAGATGGCACGTATGCCCAAGAAGGGCTCGGCCTCGCCACCCAATGGCTCCAAAAAGCACAAGAACTCGTCCTTGACCGGGTCGAAATCAATGTCATCGAAGCCTTTATCTATATCTACGGCAAAGAGTTCGACAACGCCGCCCTCGTCCTTGATTATTTACTGGGCAAAGACCCTGAATCTTGGTACGTGCAATTGGCCACTATCGCCTACTATCGTGAACAAGGCATGGTCGATGATACGATTGCTATTTACCAAGACACGATCGGCAAAGCAGATACCCCACCCCGCAAACTAGGTCTGCAAAAACAGCTCGCTGATTTCTATTTTGATATTGAACATTTCAATGAAGCTTTAGATTTATACCAGATGCTGGTTAAGTTCAATAAAAAAGATCCTGAATTATGGCGCCGGATTAGTATTATCTACTTCCGCCAAGAAAATTGGGAAGAGGCGGATCGCTACAACAACCAAGTGCTCAAATTAGCCAAAATCCCCGAAGCGGTTGAAATGCGTGATATGCTCAAACAACGGCTTAACAAAGGTGGTGTCATGGGCCGTCTGTTTGGTCGGTAATTTCTCCCCTTAACGGCTAACAATTTTATAAAACAAAAAAAGGGCATCCTTCAACGGATGCCCTTTTATATTTCAATTTTTAATTGTGATGACTGTTAACGATCTTTTTCCCATACTCGCAAAAAAGATAAAACGGCTTTCGCGATTTCTGCGGGCTCTTTATCACACGTATCAATATAAAAATCACAATGCTCACGTGCATGAGCCAACCGTTGATGTTGAATAGCCACCCGTTCCGGGCCACCATCAATATGCGGCCGTCTTATACGGCTAGTAGCATAATCCACATCTAAATAAATCAGAACATCCGGTTTCGTAATTCGTTGCCACATGTTAGCCACGTAAGAATGTTCTTGCGCCACCTGCCGAATATCTTCATATCCTGCCGCCCGTAACGCTTTCGCCAGCGTACTCTTACCAGAAGAGCAGGGGCCCACTAAAGCGATTCGATAAGACGGGGATTTAAGAGTTGGTGGCATAATCGGCGTAAATCTTAATGATAATGGTTGCATAAATTTATAATGGTAGTCGTCCACTTAAGCGACGTACTTCATCTCCAAATAAGGGCCACACGGTGATAACAACAACGCTGATATCATCCCGCGGCCGACCTTTATCTAATTCGATAGCTTGCATCACCAATGTGTCCGCAATATGTTGCGGGTCAGATTGGCCACTATCTAATAATTGACGGGTAATATCTAAGGGATCAAGCGGACCATCACCCCCGATAGTGCCTGCGTGCGTCAAGCCATCCGTAAAGGCTACCACAGTTGTACCCGCTTGTAAAGGGAGCTCCTGAATTACTGGTTTAACATTAACATTTGTGCCCATGCCCTTGGAAGGCTCATCTAAGAGGTAAATGCCGTCAACGGCCGTTCTCACAATCACCGGCGCTGGATTGTTCCGTGACACCACAATCGTCCGCGTCCGCGTATCTACCGATAAAATATTTAATGTCGATGAAACCTTTCCCCCCCGATACGCATACAAATAATCATGCGCCGCCCGAGCCACCGCCCCATCACGCACCCCCTCGGCCAACAACTGCACCGCCTTCCGCACCACCACATTGCTAATCCGCTTCGCCGATTTCCCACTCCGCTGACCATCGGCCAACACAATCGATAACCCCCCATGAGGCCGCTCAATCATCTCCAATGTATCCCCACTTTCCCGCGTCGCATATTTCCCAATCTTCGCTACCCCAAAATGTACTTCAATGCCTACACTCATGCTCTATTCCTCTTCATTAAATCTCAAATTATACCGTTTTAATGCCTATCACGACCTTAACTACATAATCTTACCCCAACCCACCTAATGCGCAATACCCCCCTCTCGCCGCGCACCCAAGCGCCAATCCAAGGCGGTATACCGCGTCCCCACCTGATGATTCTTCACCGCAATCGCCAACGCTCGTCGCGTCCCCACTAAAATCACCACCTTCTTCGCCCGCGTTACTGCCGTATACAACAAGTTCCGCTGTAGCATCATATAATGTTGCGTCACCACCGGCATCACCACACATGGATATTCCGCCCCTTGGCTTTTATGCACTGTCACCGCATACGCATGGACTAGCTCGTCCGCTTCCAAAAAGCTATAAACGACACTATCCCCATCCACATTCACCGTCAATGTTTGCCCCACAAGATCAATACCGGTCAAATAGCCGATATCCCCGTTGAAAACGTTTTTGTCGTAGTTGTTCGTTGTTTGCATTAATTTGTCGCCTACGCGCAAAATACGCCCCCCTAGACGCCGTTCTGCCTTGCGTTTGCCGGGTGGGTTTAACTTTTCTTGTAAATCGGTGTTTAATTGGGCCACACCCACTCGGCCCGCATACATCGGACTCAACACCTGTACCTCCGTCAACGGATTAAACCCAAACTTATGCGGTATCCGCTTCGCCACCACATCTAACAACAACGCCGCCAACTCCTCCGGATCCTGCTTCACAAACAAAAAGAAATCTTGCGCATCCGACCGTATCTCCGGCATCAACCCTTGATTAATCCGATGCGCATTATGAATAATCAAACTGTTAGCCGCTTGTCGAAAGATCGTCTCTAAGCGCACCACTGCCGCCACCCCTGCCGCTATAATATCACGCAGTACATCGCCCGCCCCCACCGATGGCAACTGATCCACATCCCCAACCAATAACAAATGGGTATCTGGGCTTATCGCTTTCAACAAATTATAGGTTAATAACAAATCGAGCATTGACGCTTCGTCAACAATGACCATGTCTGTCTCTAACGGCCGTTCCTCCCCCCACGCAAATCCCGTCCCCGGCTGAAACCCTAATAACCGATGCACCGTCTTCGCCTCTTTTCCCGTCGCCTCTGTCATCCGCTTCGCCGCCCGCCCCGTCGGGGCGGCCAACAAATACCGATACCCACACTTATCTAATACCGTCAATAACGCCTGCAACGTCGTCGTCTTCCCCGTCCCTGGCCCTCCCGTTAAAATCGTCACCTTGTTCGTCACCGCCGTCTCCACCGCTCCTAACTGCTGGTCACTCAAAGCAATCCCGCCTAAAACTTGTGTGCCCAACCGCCGCCACCGTGGCAAAACCTGTGCTAATCGGCTGGTCGGATGATTGACCAAACTTTGCAACCGCTTGCTCAAACCAATCTCAGAAAAATAAAACGGCAAGAGGTAAACGGCCCGTTCTTCGGCAACTTCCACCTCGCTCCCACCCGTTATCTCATATGTAATTGTCTCCCGTTTCAAAAAATCCCCTGTCTCTAACGCATCAATAACGGCCGTTACCTTTTCCGTCTCTACCGCTAAAATCTCCGCCGCTTCCGGCTCTAATTCCGCTTGAGGCACATAAACATGCCCTTCTCCCGCTTTTTGATTCAGTAAATACGCCACCCCCGCTTCAATCCGATTAGGATCGTCCTCGGCCAACCCCAACGCACGCGCAATTTTATCGGCCGTCTTAAACCCAATCCCATAAATATCTTTCACTAATCGATATGGTGTCGTCTGTACCACCGCCAACGCTTCATCTTCATACTGCTTATAAATCTTGGTCGCTAAACTGGTCGAAATCCCATGTGTCTGCAAAAACAACATCACCTCTTTTATCGATCGCTGTTCTTGCCACGCCTGCTTAATACCCGTTATCCGTTTGCGCCCAATCCCCTGCACTTCGGTCAACCGTTCTGGCGTTTCATCAATAACGGTTAAGGTCTCTTCCCCAAAATGATCAACGATCCGCTCGGCCATCACCCGCCCTACCCCTCGTATCAACCCAGAACCCAAATATCGTTTCATCCCCGTCAAACTAGCCGGTACGGATTGTTGGCATAGCTCAACCACAAATTGGCGGCCATGGCGCGGATGGGTGCGCCACTCTCCCCACAGCTTGACCCATTCTCCCGGATTGAGTTCGGGGAGGGTGCCAACGGCCGTTACCAACCCATCCCGCCCCGTCGCATACGGAAAAGGTAACATCTGCCGACTGTCCGGCTTAACCCGAATCACACTATATCCGTTTTCTTCGTTGTAATAAGTAACACGCTCCACTGAACCCGCTACCTCTACCCGCGTTGTTTCCGTTCCTTCCCCACTCATATATCCTCCTCATGCGCCGCCTGCTTGGTAGCATGCACTGGATACCCCTCAACCGTCCATAACCAAGCTCTAAATATCGATCCTTCACCTTCAACACTATCTACTTCAATTCGCCCACCATGTAACTTAATCACCTCTAATGCAATCGCTAAACCTAATCCATATCCCGGAATATTCGATTGGCCCGCATACCGACCACGATAAAAACGGGTAAATATATGGGCTATCTCGTCCTCGGCCAGCCCCACCCCCGTATCAATAATCTCCACCCCTATCTGCGTAGCCCCCTCCCCACCAATAAAACGACCCATAACTTGCCCTTCTGGCGTATACAAAATCGCATTGGTGACCAAATAGTTAAATAACTGCCGTAACTGGCCTTCATCTCCCCATACCAACGGTAAATCGGCACGCTCGACTAATCGTAGTTGCAACTGCTGCTCTTCCGCTCGTGGTCGCAATAAATCAAATAGCTCGGCCAATAAATAGTTCAGATTAACGGGTCCAAATTCAAGCGTGATTTTGCCTAAATCCAAGCGGGACAGATTCAAAGTCTCTTCGATTAGTCCCGCTAATCGTTGTGTCTCTTTTTGTAAAACTTCCACATAATGCTCACGGCGTGATGCCTTCCCCCGCACCAGCAAATCTAAATAAAGTGACACATTGGTAACTGGGGTGCGTAATTCATGAACCATATCATCCATAAACTTAGATTTTAGCCGATCTAATTCTTGGAGCTGCTCGTTAGCCATCGCCAAATCTTGAGTGCGTGCCGTTACCCGTTGTTCTAATGTTTCCATAACGCGGGCGCGGGATACTGCGGCCGAGGCTATCTCCACAATCGCCCGCAACAACCGGTCTTCATACCCATGAAAACGGCGCTTAGTCGGCAATACTAAACGTAATATGCCCACCGTGGACCCTTGTTTACTAGCTTGAGCCAATAATGGCAAATCAAACAATGTCACACCACTATTTTTATAGTTAGGCATGCCGTTCGGTATCGGATCCGTCCATACCGGCGGGAAAAATGTGGACACTTCCAAATACTGCTCATCACTCCTCATCTGCTCATAATCTAGCAATACCATCCAATCATAATACTCAGAATGGGCACCTACCCATACAAAGTGCTCTTGCTCATCATCAATGAGATAAAGGGCATGAACACTATCTTCCACCACAATTGATACTTTTACTAAAATATAGGGTAACATTTCTAAGACAGTGTTGGCATAGCGCAATGCCGAAGATAAATCTAACAATGATTCTAATTCCAATGCACGGCGACGCGCACGCGTCAACAACTGTGTCGTCTGCACCGCCATCGCCGCTTGGTTTGCCGACATAGCTAATAGTTCCGTATCACTTTTATCAAAAGAGTGATCAATATGGTTCGCCACTAACAAAACCCCCACTGTATGATTTTGCCACACCATCGGGGCCGCCATCACCGATGTATCCCAATCTTGTTCCGCCGCTGATTTTGACCGATATGCCCATTTTCCATAATGGGGAATCAATAAAGCCTCATTTGTATTGGCCACAACACCAGCAACCCCTTCCCCATAAGCCAAAATCTCTCCCGTATAATCCTTTTGACTACCTAAACTGACCACACAACGGACAGCATGTATATCAGGAACGGTTAAATACAACGCGCCCGACTCGGCCCGCAACAAATACATCGCCCGCTCCACAATCGTCTCCAACAATATATCTAAATCAGATTCTGCCGCAATATCTAACTGCGTCGCATGCAACATCGCTAACTGCTCCACCCGCTGTTGATACGCCTGCACCAAACGCAAGTTAGCCACCGCCATCCCTAATTGATACGCCGCCGTCACCAACAATTGCAAATCCCGTGCTGTAAATGCATTTAACTGATGTGATTCCGCATTAATCACACCAACAACCTGTCCATCGACTTTAATCGGCACACATAACTCCGATAAAGTCGCGGGATCGGCAGCCACATAATTGCTATGAACACGCACATCATTAATTAATAACGGTTGACCCGTCGCCGCCACCTCCCCCGTAATCCCCTGCCCCAATGCAATGGTTGGAATTTGAGCCAAGGGTGTAATATTTTGTCCCCACCGATTAATATTCTTGACCAATAATCTCCGCCTTAAATTCTCAACCAAAGCCAACCCAAAATTATCAGCTGGCACAAGCTGACTCGCTATTCGCGCCGCCTCACGCCATAATTCATCTTCATCATGAGCCAATGCACACACCTCGGCCAACGCATGTATCCGCTTTAAATCCCGTAACTGTTCATTACTCATGACACCCCCCTTCTGTTACACAACAAACCCTTCCCCATACCTACCACTTCGTTGTCGCCATACCCCTCTCTCTGTAATGAATGCCATAATTGCATAGAGATATCCTTAATGAAATAAAAAGAGTATAACAAACTCTATTATGCTCCGTCAAAATAGCTAAAAATACCCCCCGATACCAAACTTTATTGCCTAATCACCCTATTATAGGGTAAAATCGTCTGGCTATGTTAACTTCAACTAGACTCATATCATTATAACCGTTGAAGTGACTATTTATATATTATTATGAACCCTCATAATAATACTGTTTGTAAGAGACCTAATGGCACACTATCATTAATTACTATTGGGTCACAATTGTAATCTAATAATGGTTTTATGATAATTGTTATCGATTTTACGATGGGAATTATCACTTTATCTTTTTATTGAGGAAACAAAATGGCTTATTCACATACAAATTCTAAAGATGTTACCTACTACTTGCACAGCCGCAATCAAACTTTGAAAAACGGCCGTCAACAAACTCTCTACTTTTTCGCTAAAACGGAAAAGGAAGGGGCTATCGATAGTATCCCTGAAGGATACTTCGTCTCTGAAACTGCTAATGGCTTACCTGTGTTGAAAAAACAGAAATAGTCGTTCTTAATTCAGTACTAAAAAAGCTATCTTCACTTGAAGGTAGCTTTTTTTAGTTTATAAGGGGGGCCGTGTCCGCTCAATCCATAATCGAACCAAATCTACTTTAAATCGATACAAGCGGCTTTTTGCATCTTTACGGGTCACAATATCACGTCCTTCTAAGCCAGCAAGCGCTTTTTGCCATCCATCAGCACTATTATGCCCCCGCTCCTGTAAAAAGTTGCTTAATTCCTCTAACTCCACTCGCCGATCGTTAATTGCCCCCTCGGCCAACCCCTGCAATACCAACCGCTCCTCTTCACTCGACTCCGCCCAAATATATTTAAAATGCGCCTCTCCCCGTACCACAATCCGCTCCGCCACTTCCTCAACATCCGCCACCGTCAAATAAACCCGCTCCGTCTCATTATAATAAACAATCATCTCATGCAATAACAATTGCGTAAAGTACGGATGCCCCGCCGTAATCACCTGAATCCGCTCCCGTGCTAATGGATCATACTCAATCGGATAATCCGCTACCGGCACCGTTAATAAATAATCAACCTCTTTCGGGCTCAAAAATGTGATCGGCTTGTAAACCGCTATATTAAACAGAATAGACCAATACTCCGCCCCTAACTCCTCTAATTTATGCGTCCCCGAAAACACAAAATCAACCGCCTCTTCATGTTGCATTAAGTTACGTAAAAATTGGAAAATTTCCGGTTGCAACCGGCCATCTTCAACCCGTGTCTGTAACTCTTCAAACTCATCAAACAACAACAATAGCTTCTTTTCCCCCAAATGTGGCTTCAATTGACGCAAGAACCGCGACCGAAAAAAGAACTCTGGCGCCTCCTCAAAATCAGCCCGTCGCGGCAAATCGACCTCAATCTCATGATCCTCTAAGGTAAAGACAATATCATCCGCTATCGAGAACAAAAAATCAGCTTCGCCACGCGCCGGTTTCCCTTGCATATCAATCAAAACCCCATAATGTGTCGCCGCCATCTTTTGCCCCAACCGATACAAAACAGACGTCTTACCTGTCCGTCTCTGCCCATGCAATATAATCGCATTATTTTGATGTGCCCCCACTAAATTTTCTTGTATAAATGAAAACACATCCTCTCGGCCCACAAACACATCATCCGTCTTCAACGGCGTCCCCGTCACATACGGTATCGGAAAAATTCGCGTAAATGGCTGATCGACTGTCACAAACTCCACCATATCAGCAAAACTCAACAGTCGATCATCATCAATCGCATCATCGTAGCGAACCTCCCAAGCTAATCGTAATCGCTTCCCTTGATGATGGGGATACAATGGCATCCGTATCTCTCGCCGCTCCCCAGCCGGTAAGATCTCAATCGTCACCACTGACTCCCGCTTCAAATCATATTCATGACTTGGCAAAACGCGCAAACTTACTTGTTGCGCTACCGTCATACCCTGATTCGCCACCTCGAAAATAGCCAAAATTTCGTCGTTATAGGTGACTTGCTTGCTACTTAACTGACTGGTGACATCCGCTCGCCCTTTCATCCGCTTAATACTAGTTAATAATAACGATTGCCAATGCGCCAGCACCGCCGCCATCATATTACGCTCTGGCGGCGCCGCCGCCACCAACGTCGCCTCGCTGTCTGGATTCAACTGCTCATTAACAAACGTCTGTGCCGCCGTAATCCCCGCTAAACTGTTCTCTAAAAAAACAACTTTACTCGCTAAATCCTCAACCCGGTTAACTTTATACATCTCCTGCAATATCTGCCGAAAATGTTGTAAGCTTTGTACCATTAAAGTGGGCAATGATTGGGTCTGTTGTGGCGGTGGTGGTGGCAATAACAATAACTGCTCTAATGTTTTCGCCTGCAATATCTTATGAAAATTCTGATACACAGTCCGTAAATCAGCACTCCATCGCCAATCATCTTGCACGGCCAACAACACCTCTGTTTCCTCTAAAACAACTTCATGCCCATCTGTCATCTGCCCTAAACTATGCAACATCGCTGTTAACTGCGCCATATCATACAATTTCCGTCGCCATAATTGCACGGTCAAATGGGCGAGGATATCATGCGCTTCCACTGACTCGGTAAACAAATTATAGACAGTTGGCAATAGTTTTTCTGGCTCTTTCTTCAATTTGCGGCTTAATGTAACCGCTTTGTCCACAGGCCGCGGCACTGTCCAACCTAAAATAATGGTGTAGATAACGCTCAATCCCCCCAAACTGATCACGCCCACCACAAAAAAACCAATTAAATAGAGCCATGGGGCAATAAATGCCAATAAAATCGTGGCCTCAACCCCTTGCGAAGCAAGATAAAGCATCTGCAACAACACGACATTCTCTGGATTCATCACATCAATCAAATCAGGCCGATCGCGCAAATAGGCCCCTAAATGAAACAAAATATACGGTATAAACCCTAAAAATAGAAAGGTTTGGCGCATAAATAACAACGTAATCGGCATAATAATCGCGTAACCAGCAAACCAGACTGTTCGCATACGGTTCAAAAATCGATTTGATGGGTTTTTGAGCAGAAAAATCACGATGCAGGGCATCAACAATAACGCTACATCTCGTAGTGGCGAGAGCAAAACCAGCGTTTGCGATACATCGGGCAAATCAAAGCCCTCGTGCAAAACAAGCTCAAATGATTGTGTTAACTGCACCAAGGCGGCTGATTCAATGGTCAAAATAGGTGTTATTGAAAACAAAACAACCGCAGACACCAATAATCCCACAATAAAAGCGATATTTAAGGGTACCCAATCTTCTTCAAACCATAACGCTGGCGACCGTTTATCACGCAATAGCTGATACAAATTAGGTTTCGATTTATTCGCCCGCCGCTCCACATATTTAGCCCGTGCCGCCCCTTGCAACGCCCCCAAAAAAGCCATTCCCAAGACGGTAATCGCCAGTAAGTTTACTAACGTTTCAGTGGCCAAAACCCGATTAACATAAAAGGAGATCAAATTAGGCGGCGGATGGGGGCTACTGACGCTTGGTATAAATCGGGCCAAAGGTCGATACCAAGCGAGCGCATTTAACGGGTAAATAATCGTTATAAAGAAAAAGAACCCACTAACAATGCCCGACCACCCCCCCGCTTCTAAACCATCATGCCAATGGGTCGCTTTGACTCTAATAGCCGAAACAATTCCAAAAAAAGTAATCGTCGGCAAAAATATAGCCACCGATAACATTAATAACAACCCATGAACGAGTTCGTTACGAATTGGGGTTGTCCATTCAGGCACCAAAACGGGTGCAAATAGACCTATCGCTGGATATAAACTACCAATGCTAAGTAATAAACCTGTCAGAACACCACTGGTTGCGGCCCTAAATTTCATCGGTTTGCCTCTAATACGTGGGTCAAATCCGTAGCCAAAGCGGTAGCCGTCGCATACCGTTGTCGGGGGTCTTTGGCTAAAGCACGGGCCAAGATCGGTTCCACCTCGGCCGGCAACTGCGGCACTTTCGCCGTCGCCGCCGGCGGCTCATCATGGATTTGCTTAAACAAAACAGCCACCGGCGTCGCCGCGCGAAAGGGCAACTCCCCGGTTAACATCTCATAGACAACCACGCCCAACGCGTAAATGTCCGAAGCCGGCTCCGCCGGCTCCCCACTCGCCTGCTCCGGGGACATATAATCCGGCGTCCCGATGGCCGCTCCCGTGCCCGTTAATTGCACCCCTTCTAACATGCGCGCCACCCCGAAATCGGTGAGAACGGCCGTTAACCGCTTCTCCCCCGTCAACTGGGATAACTTCTCCTCCGGCCGCAACATCGTATTGGCCGGCTTGACATCCCGATGCACAATGCCATGCGCATGGGCGTAGTCAAGGGCCGAGGCCATATGCTGTGTCACCTGCAACACCTCCCCCCACCGCAACCGCTCCCCTTTCGCCGTTACCTCCCGCAAACGCTCTTTCAATGTCCCCCCACCAATATACTCCATCACCATATACATAATCTCATCTTGTAACCCAAAATCGACCATCTGCACCACATGCTGGTGACGTAACTGCGCCACACTCGACGCTTCCCGCTGAAACCGATCCCGAAATACCGAGTTATGCCCCAAATGATTAGCCATCACTTTAATCGCTACATACCGATCCAATGATGGCTGATACCCTTTGTACACCGTCGCCATCCCCCCATGCCCAATCGATGTCAATACCCGAAAATTGCCCAACGTAATCCCTGTCAAATCTGTACTCGTCCCGCTCGACCGTCGTGGGACCGCCTGTGTAATCGTACTATCGTGGCTACCAACTGGCTTATGCTCTTGCACAAACTGCGCAAATGTCTGATTAAAGACCGCCAACGACCCCTCAGCCTCCTTCACCAACGCTTTACTACGCAATTGGCGCTTCATATCCCCTTCCAAATGGGCAACATCAACCAATGAAATCTGTTCCGTCTGGCTCAGTTGGCTCCACAAATACCGATAATGGTCTTCCGCCTCGGCCGCAAACCGCCGCCGAATCCGCTCCCGATTCTCATAAAAGTTTTCCCGCAACTCATACCCATAAAAAGCGGCCACTTGCAAAAAAAATGGATGCGGCCCCGCTAACCGTAATAAATAATCCATCTCTTCATCTGTAAATGGCGCTTCCCCGCCCGTCGCCGATAACTTCTGCAACAAGCCTCGCGCCTCCGCCTCCGCCATCAACCCCAATGGCTGTTCCGAAAAAATGTTGAAAAATGGAGATGATAATGTATCCGCATGTTCATATGTCAGCTCATATAACCCTTTTTTCGAAGCCGTAATGTACACAACCCCCATCTCCCCAGCCAAACTTCGTAACTCCCCATAAAAACTTGCTGAAAAGGCTGCATTACGCGCCAAACTCTCGAACTCATCTAACATCATCACAACCGTTAAACCCGCCCGATCAACTCGCCGCAACAAACGTCTTATCTGCGTAAATCGCACCTCCCCACCATCAACCAAATCAGCCGCCATCTCCCTGAGTCGCGTCTGCTCCGCAGGCAATGCCATCTCTATCCGATCACATAGCTCTTCCCAAAACTCTTCATACGTAATATTGGCCATCCCCTCCAAATCAATATAAACAAACAGGTAATCTTCTGGCTTTAACCCATACAGCTGAACGGTCTCCCCCCGCATCACATGGGTCAACAAAGAACTTTTGCCCAACTTACGCTCCCCCACCACCGACCGACATTGGCGCGTGGCAATGGCGCTATATAACGCTTCCGTCTCCGTCTGCCGACCATAAAAATAAGCCGCATCTGTGACCCGTTGTCGATTAAAGAATGGATTTGCTTGTAATTTACTCACAAAGACCTTACGCTAAAAATTTAGTTAAGTTGCTTAACCCAAAGATATTGCCCTTCTGATTTAACAACTTCCAAGCATTAAACGGCATATTTTCAAGATCAAATATCGACAACATTTAGTTTAATGCATTCAAACGTTTCATAAAAGAATTGTACCTCAAAGCATGAACGCTGTTTCTGCCTCATTCCAACTTGATTATAACAAATCTTGTTACTAAGTAAATGTAGCCAAAAAAAAAGCCCCCGTTGCCGGGGGCTTTTCGTTAGGTAGGACCTATGTTATTAAAATAACTCTAACGACTGGCGTAACTGTTCATATTGCTGTTACGACCAGAATCGTAATATTGGGCTGTGTCACGCATACCGTTGGTGTGGCACCAACCTTTTTTGTGACCCATGTTGTTCGCCCCAGACAATTGACCAGACCATTTTTCCGTCGTCCCATCATCTGGGTCGCTCAAGAATGGGTCTGTCGCGATGTGGCAATAATCATATGCCCACCAGCGGGTGTTGAAAGAGGTGGTCGAGTAGTAAACTTTGCTACGAGCCCAGCTAGGAATGTTGCTTAACCAGAGGGAAGCACCATCATAAGTAAGGTCGAAGTTCGTACCACAACCAGCTCCGAAAATGTCACCCAAGATAGCTAAGTTACCAGCTAATGCCGTACCTTGATAGGGGGTACCCACCGATTGAATCAAACGGGAGCCAGATGCGTTGTCCAAACCACTCCAGTAGTAGGTATAGAGGTGTAAGGAAGCAGCCCCACCTTGGCTATGAGCTACCACACCGAAGGAGCTAGCATTGTTATCACCAAAGGTATCAATTAAGCGAGCAAAGGCATCATGTGACCGATTTTTGTCATGGTCAGCGAAGACAATTTCACCGGTGAAATCGCCTGTTGGCCACACCGAACCGGAGCAATACCCATGAACGAGCATCAATTTAGCCCCGCTAGCTGCATTAGCCGTCGATTTCAACGCTTCTGGCCGTTGCCCCATCATCATATCTTCACTAATGCTGTTAATGTTACGATAAGCAACCCAAGGTAAGCGACCTGTTTCCACGTCCAACGCTTTCATCGTCGCCATTGGAATATGATTGTCAACATTTTGGATACGAACATTACGTAATTCGAAAGGACCTTTGGCATCCGCTAAAGCAATCCAACGAGCGTCTAAATTCAAAGGTAAAGCGTATTGGTCACCACGTGCTTCAGGACTCACTAAACCACTTAACCAAGCCACAGCCACTGGGTTACCAGCCGCATCTTGTCCCCAAACCTCGGCCGCCACTTGCACTGTCGCCAATGCTTTACTGCTCGCTACCATCACATCAAGCTGCATAATCCCATCACCAATGTTGCGACCTTGAACCGCATCACGGGCAATCGTTAAATCACTATCAATCACTGGGAAAACATGTTCACTCGTCCGCAAGAAAGGCAAGCCTTCTGGCGAAACACCTTTCAACATCACTTGCGCCGTGTAATCACCCGCTTCACGAGCTACAAAATCAGCCCGGAATTGACCATCACGCCCCGCAACCATATTATATTTGCTTTGGTCACCGTTAGGGCCGGTCACAACCAAGCTTGCTTCACGAATCACGTTAGCTGTTGCTGTTGGCACGCCCGTTTCCCCATTAGCCCGTGCATCATAAACATAAGAAACGAAACCGATTTGGTTACCCACCAATAAATTGTAGTGAGCTAAGTGACTAAACGCTTGATAAGAGCTATCAGTAGATACAACAATGTACCCATCAATCGCTTCCCCACTTTTGGCATTGGCCCCAGTAGCGGTCACCGCCACTTGCCACATACCAGCTTGTGGCCGGTCGAAAAGATAAACATCAGCCGGATAACCAGCTTCTTCACCTAAGCTCAATGATGTCACTTGATGTTGTACATCAGCTAAACGGCTACTATCTTTTAAGCTAACACTTTTGTCGTTAGGCCGTTGTACCGTTAATTCCCAGCTACCCGCTTCAGGCGCAAACACCATCAACGAAGCCTCTTGGCTCGCATCAACCCCTAACTCCCCTTGCCAATGCCATAATCCATCTTTCCCCATTTCTAATGTAACTGGCACCATCGCCGCTTGTGAACGCACACCAGCTTCAGCTGCATCTGGCATCTGTAACTGAGCAAAGTCGCTCGGTGGGGCGGCAACTTGTTTCATATCTGTCGCACTCGCTTGGGTATCCGTTGTATAAGCAACAAATGCAAGAGCAAATAAAGCAAATAAAGATAAAAAGAGTAATAAACTGCGCTTCATTTCTTTTCTCCTAAGTGGGTAACTGTACAGTGGGCTGTACATAATAAATTCCTCTAAAATAAATAATTCCTTTTCTCTGAAACTTTTTTTGAGCGGTCGCTCAAGTTCCAGTACTTATATCCTACCTGAAAACAATTCATAAAAGATGGAATTTTTTTCCGAGTTTTCGGAATTTGCTAATTTGGTAAAGTTTTTTATTGACAAACGGCTTCAATTCACCCAACTTCTACCGTTTTTGCTCCGCTCCAAAATATCCACAACTATCGGCAACTGTGGATAACTGCCCCATATCTGTGGATAACTACCTCAAATTGTGCATAACTGGGGATAAGCCCCATTTTCTGGGGATAGCTTGGGGAAAAGTTGGGGACAGTTTGGGGATGGCTACTGAATAACTTAAATGGGTGGGGATAAGCTGGGGAAAAGAGGCTTTTTATTGGGGATTAGATCAGATTTGCTGGGGATAGCCATGGGAAAAGATGTGTACAGTAACCCTCCCCGGCACCACAAACCGGGACAAACCTTTGCTTCGCTACCAATCAATCACTCCCTGTAATCAAAAAAGAAGGCCGATGTGTCACACACACCGGCCTTCTTTGAAGCACGCCCCCCACTTGTCTTAACTAATCCGTAATCGGCAATCCACTCGGCACCGACTCCGGCAATGTCCCCTCCAACCGATCTAAACTTGGCGACGTCAACGATTCCAAAAACGCAATAATATACGCAATATCTTCTTCACTTAATGGCTTCTGATTTAACAATGTCGGTTCCACATCAGCCGTTGTTAATAACACCATATCCCGATACGGATCAAAACTCAACTGCACCAATCGCTCTAACTCACTCGCTTCATAATTGAGCAAACTATTGACCGGATCTAAATGATGACGAATTACCCCTTCTAATGTAGAGTAAGCACCATTATGCATCCATGGGCCTGTCTCCGTCACATTCCGTAAAGGTGGCGTCCGAAAACGATACTGATCTTCGACCATCTCTGTCTCCAAAAACCGACCAAAATCAAAACCATCTGGATTCCCTTTACCTGGTCCTAATTGCGGTACGCCCAGATTATAAAACTGTTGGTCCGTCAATAACGGCCCATTATGACATCCAGCACACCCCGCCGGCCCAAAAAACAGCCAAGCACCACGTACTTGCTCTTCCGTAAGCGCATTACCATCCCCAGCTAAATATTCATCCCATGGACTATCCGTAAATGTAAACGCATCTATCTCAAAGGCAGCAATCGCATTGGCCGCATGAACAAAGGTTAATTCCTCTTGCGGAACATCTGGATAAGCCGCCGCAAACATCTCTTGGTATTCGGGAATAGCCAACAAACGTTTCATAATAGCGGTCCACATCTTTTGCCAATCATCATTGTAAAAATCAGCTAACTCATTACGCTGACCATATATATCACTATCACCTAAATCCCCCCGCATTTCGTCACGTGACGTAACTGGAAACATCGCCTGCACAGCTAAAATATTGTCTAAACCTGGCAATAGCTCTTCATTAGCCGGATTATCAAAACCAGTTTCCACATGACCATTTATCCGCCCATCCCAAAACATCGTATCCCACCGCGAATCACCTCGATTGAAGACATCAGGCGCATGTCGCGGAATTAATGATCGACCATACCCTAATTGCCGTTGCTCACCCAACCCTACCGCACCAGTGCCTAACGACAGTGAACGGCCGTCGCCCGAAGCCAACGTCGGATGATGACACGTCGCACATGATATATCCCGATTACCACTTAACTCCTTATCAAAGTACAACACTTGCCCCAAAGCTAACTTCGCTTCATCAATCTCCGCTACTGGCTCAACCGGTCCCACACCAGCCTCTTCCAACTGTTGCTCCAATTGGCGTAACAATGTCGGCACATCTAACTCGGCCGTCAACGACTTCACCGCCGGCGTCACCGTCTCTTTAGGCATCGCCGTGGCCACATCTGTCTCTGATTCACGCGCCACCACATTCTCACCCCCCTCCCCTGTCGTCCCCCCTCGGCCACTCATCACCAACACCATAATCAATCCAATCACCACGATTGCCCCTAAAATAGACACAAACCGTACCGAAATATTACCCAACTCTTTTTGCTTATCCATATATACCATTTACCTTCATCACATAATGAGACAAAAAACGCTGGCTAACCACCACCCAGCGCGTCTCAACCAAACTATCTTAAAATTGTACTAGATTCTAGCAACTAGGGTCAAGTACGCTTCTTTTCCGCCACAAATTTATATCCCACCCCCCTAATCGTATTAATCATCTTTTCCTCTGTAACCGCTTCTAACTTCCGCCTCACCTGCCCCACATACACATCAACCACTCGATCATTGCCATAAAAATTATGACCCCATACTTGATTAATCAACTGATCACGTGTTAATACCAACCCCTCATTACGCGCCAATACCAGTAACACATTGAACTCCGTCGGCGTTAAATCTAATTTTTCTCCAGCCGCTACCACCTCGTGCGCCTGTGGCTCAATCGTTAACTTTTTAAATTCTAAGGGCGTATGTCCCGGTACCGTTGGCCCCACTTCATTCATATGTCGCCGATTGCGGCGCAACGCCGCTTCAACCCTAGCCACTAACTCCCGCGGACTAAATGGTTTCGTCAAATAATCATCAGCTCCTAAACGCAACCCAGCGACCCGATCTTCTTCCTCAATTCGTGCCGTTAACATCAAAATATATATGTCAGACTCTTGCCGCAAACGCACCGCTATATCCAAACCATCCATTCCCGGTAAATTCAAATCCAATACCAGTAAATCTGGTTGGTGTTGCCGTACCAAAGGTATCGCTGCCGCCCCATCAGCCGTACATACCACACGAAAACCAGCGCTTTCCAAATATGTCTGCAATATTTTCCGAATGCTTAACTCATCTTCAACAACTAAAATTAACGGTTGCGCCATAATACATCTTCCAGTTCACGACTGCTCAGCCAATAAAATTGGGCTGAATACCTGTTTGTATCCAGCCCAATTCATATACACCCACCACCCGCTATTTATAAATTATAGTTTCGAAGCCATTTTGCGTTGACCACGATGCCCACCTACCATATGACCGTTCAAGACGGGCGTTTCAATTTCTAATGTCGTCACCCAACCAAACCGATCCGGGATCCGACCAGATTGAATATCAGTCAACTCTTTATATAAACGTTGCGCCACAGGCCCTACTTCATAATCATTGATCAAATACTCATCGTCACGATAACCAAATTTACCCACGGGCGCAATCACAGCCGCCGTCCCGCAACCAAACACTTCGGTAATTTTACCACTACGAATGTCAGCTAAAACATCATTCACATCTAACATCTCTTCGCTAACTTCATAACCTAAATCACGCCCTAAAGTGATGACCGAATCACGCGTCACCCCTGGCAAGATACTGCCCGTCAACGGTGGTGTCACAATATGATTACCACCATAAACAAAGCAAATATTCATCGCCCCCACTTCTTCAATGTATCGGCCATGAATAGCATCTAACCATAACACCTGCGAATAACCTTTCTGTTTCGCCTCTTGCCCCACATACAAACTCGCCGCGTAATTGCCCCCAGTTTTCGCCGAACCAACCCCACCCCGTACCGCACGGCGATACTCATGCGAAATATACACAGGAATCGGGTTAAACCCTTCTTTAAAGTATGAACCAACAGGCCCCACAATAACATAATGCAAGTAATGGTCACTGGCATGAACACCTAACGCTGGGTCCGTGGCAATCATTGTTGGCCGAATGTATAGGGCCGAGCCTGGTAACCGTGGCACCCATTCATGTTCCAGTTTAACCAATTGTACAATCGAATCCAAATGCATATTAGCATCAACCGTTGGCATCGCCATCCGCTCTGCAGAATTATTAAACCGTTGCATATTTTGTTGAATCCGAAATAAATTAATATTACCATCAGCACGCCGATACGCTTTCGTCCCCTCAAAAATTTCCTGCGCATAATGTAATACAGATGTCGCTGGATCCAACGACAACGCTTCATAAGGTTTAATCCGCGCATTGTGCCAGCCTCGGCCAGTCACATACTCCTGAATAAACATATGATTCGCAAATTTGTTACCAAAACCTAAATCTTTAACCGGTATCGGCTTTCTTAAAGATTCATCAATTAAAAAAACTGGTAATGTCATTATCATTCTCCTGAGACAATAGTGGGAAGTTAGTTATCAATACACAAAGGTAAATCACCAAGGCTAACCTTGACAATTTTTTTGGTTGCCATCTGTGGGAAATAGTCAACGAATTTAGCTTTGCTGACGATTGACAACCAACCTTCTAAACTCTTCCCAAAATTGAAATAAATTTTTTTTTGGAAAGAACTTACCTATAAATACTTCATAAAATAAATCTTTTAACTTCCTCCAAACAGAAGAAGTATTAAAAACTTTGTTTACAAAGCAATAAGTTGTTTAACCGCAAGATTTCACCCTTCCAATTTAACAACTTCAACGTATTAAACACCATATTTTCAAGATCGGATATCAAGATTATTTAGTTTAATACAGTTAAATCCCAAAATATTTATTTCTTAACAAACTGAGCCAAGATGCGCTATCAATTGATATCCATCATCCGCTTAGGTTTGTTAAACTGCCATAAATATTCCGGAGAGTGACATTCTTTCCACCTAAGATCCTAAGTCAAAATAGGTTCAATCTTTCTATTGAACCTTTACTATTAAAATCACTTTGTTTCATGTCCTTCAACTTACCGCTTTGATAAGTTGAACAACCAACTTTGGTGAAAAATTTGACCATATCTTTTGCTATTATTAACAAATAACAAACTATTTTGGGTTTAATAGGAACAAGATACGATCATGCCATACTAATATTTTAGCAGATTTTTGCTTTTTTTTCGACTATTTTCTTCTATTATTCAGAAAAGTCATACATTATCAGCCCGATCATTTAAGCTAATTTCCCAAAGGTTTTATCACTTATTCTTACCAATCACCTCTGCTAGGCGATTATATTTGGGCAAAAACATCTGGATTTTTACTTACGATCGCCAAAAGGCTCGCCAACCATAAATAAACGCCGCTACCCCCCAAATCCCCCAAGCTAAACCGTGCGCCCCATCTCCATATAATAACGCCCCACTGATTAAACCCGCCGCTACCAAAATGTTTGTCTGAATCTGATCTGTCTGGGTTACCAACTGATCTAATTGGCGTTGTACCTGCTTATCTAAGATCGATTTAACCCGCAATTGCCCTCGCTCCGCCTGCTTAACAATCGACTGTACCTGCCCCGGCAATGCCAACCATGGCTGAAAATAAGCCGCTAACGCCTCCCGTGATAACGCTTTCCCCTCTTTCGATTGCACCAGCTCCCGTCCATACTTCTCCACATGATACCAAGGATTAATCTCCGGATTTAACAACGATGTCAACCCAGAAATCATCCCCAACGCCCGCCCCAAATAGATGAAATCTTGCGGAATCTGAAACGGAAACTCAAACAACACGTCCCGAAATTGTAACCCCAACTGCTTGACCTCTTCTGGATCTGGTCGAGCTAAATCTAATAATTTACGCCCCCAAATCTGCTCCAATACCGTCCGTTGTACCTCCACCATTCGCTCAAAATCTGCGCCAGGCAAGAAAAACCCCATATCCCGATAGGCCATCGTTAACTCTTGCGCATCTTGCTGTGACACACTCGCTAACAACCGTCCTAAATTACGGCTCATCGCCGCTTCTACATGCCCCACCATCCCAAAATCAATAAATGTTAGTTGAAAGGGGCGTGTCTCCCATCCATCTTCTTCAATTACATCCCCCTCTAACGGTTGAATAAATAAGTTGCCCGCATGTGGATCGGCATGAAAAAAACCTTCACGAAATATTTGACGGAAATAAACATCCAATAACCGCTCCGCAATTACTTTCGGATTAATCCCCGCCGCCTCCAATGTGGCCACATCATCAATCGGTAATGCGGCCACATTTTGCAAAACTAATACCCGCCCCGTACTATACTCACGATAAATTTTAGGAATGAGTACCCGATCATCTTCAGCAAACATCGCCGTAAACCGCTCCGCATTATTCGCTTCTTGCCGATAATCTAACTCTTCTAACAATGTCTCCGCAAACTCTTCCATTAAGTCAGGCACATTCGCCCGGCGCGCAATCGGCCGATACCGCATCAACCAACGCGCCACAATCCGCAACGCATCTAAATCAATTCGTACCGTATTCTCAATCCCTGGCCGCTGGACCTTAATCACCACTCCCCGCTCATCTTCATCACTCCCATCTTGTAACCAAGCCCGATAAGTCTGCCCCAACGACGCCGCCGCCAATGGCTCACGTTCGATCTGACGAAAGTGACGCCGAAAATCACCTAACTCCTGTTCCAACTGCCGCTGAATCAACGGATACGGCACAGGTGGCACCTCATCCTGCAACCCTTTCAACTCCGACGTGATACTAACCGGTAACACATCCACCCGCGAGCTCAAAAACTGCCCCAACTTAATCATCACCCCCCCCATATCCAAGGCCAAATCACGAAACCGCCGCGACCACATCTGATAACGAGCATCCCGATTAGATTTTGCCATCATTGGCAAATACCGCCCCACAATCAAATCCCACAACACCACATGGGCTATCACCAACGCAAAAAAGCGCAATATACGCCAATAACGCTTTCGCTCTTCCTTCGTAGGGGTAGCTGTTGTTACACTCATCTGTGGATTTTAGAAAGCTCCTACAAATTCAATAAAAAAGGCTCCACCTTTTTGGTGGAGCCTAAACCATGTGCCCCATAGGGGACTCGAACCCCTGTTTTAGCCTTGAGAGGGCTACGTCCTAGGCCACTAGACGAATGGGGCTTATTACCGCACACTAACTTTTTAGTGCCCGTCAAGTAGCCTTTGAATTCTAACAAAGCTACCCCGCAATGTCAACTAATTCAATAAAATCCTTGCCCTCCCCCTAAGAATATGCTATACTTTCCCTTCAGTCTGATTTTTTCAGGCTTTTTCTGTGTTAATAAAGATTCAATTTCTATATAAATAGTTGCTGTTAGCAAGCTTTGCTTACTTCTTAAATTAAGATGGCAAAGCTTTTATTATGCGTCAACCAAGTAGCCAATCCGCTCTTAAGCGCTAACTTACAGCCACAACTGAATCGCTTTTCTTGTCAGACTTAAGATATATGTAGCAGAGGGTATTTGTCATGTCGGATTTATTATTAAAAGCATTTGATGCACCTGCCAACGAAGAGTTACCATTTCTCCGTGTTGGTGATAACGTCACCGTCCATGTCCGCGTTAATGTTGGAGAACGTAATGAACGTGTCCAGATTATCCGTGGGATGGTTATTCGTAAACGCAATAGTGGCGTCAATGAAAACTTCACTGTTCGCCGTTTAGCCGCCAATGGGATTGGCGTCGAATTAAATTTCTTGTTGCGTTCCCCACGTATCGAAGAAATTGAAGTCCACCGTAGTGCACATGTCCGCCGGGCACAATTGTACTACATGCGTGGTCGTCGCGGTAAAGCCGCTCGTTTGCGCGAAAAACGTTACTAAAAATAAGAGGCAAAACTGGTACTTTCGTACTGGTTTTCTTCACAATTAATTGTCTCTTTGCTCATAAATGAGTATTATAAAAGGTGGTCGCAATGCGACCACCTTTTTTCTATTACCCATTCTCAATTTAGGAGCACAATCATATGTCATCTCCCCCGTTAATTGGTTGCACCACATATCGCAAAACAGCCCAAGACCCCCCTATCGATGTTTTTGCCCTCATGCCACACTATATCAATGCTGTACGCGCCGCCGGCGGCATCCCTATTCTGATCCCCCTCGGCCTCACCGAAAACGAACTCAACCACATCTTTAACCGCATCGACGGCCTCCTCCTCCCCGGTGGCGGCGATATCGACCCCGCCATCTACCAAGGCCATATGCACGCGACCGTGAGTGGCATCGATGTCGACCGTGACCGCATCGAATTCCACCTCGTCAAACGTGCCTACACCGAAAAAAAACCCCTCCTCGCTATCTGCCGCGGCCACCAAGTCATGAACGTCGCTCTCGGGGGTACCCTCTGGGAAGATGTCCACAGTCAAATGAATGATGGCCTCAAGCACGACTACAATGACCTCGACCGCACCCAACGCCCTCACCAAGTCCGTATCGAAGCCAGCTCCCACCTCGCCCGCGCCCTCGGCCGCGATGTCTCCCCTGTCAACAGTATCCATCACCAAGGTATCCGCCAACTATCACCCAAACTCATCCCCACCGCCTGGGCCCCAGATGGCCTCATCGAAGCAATCGAAGCCCCTGACCACCCCTTCGCCGTTGGCGTCCAATGGCACCCTGAAAATTTAGTGACGTCCGATGATGCCATGCTCAACCTCTTTAAGGCATTTGTTACCGCCGCCACTGAGTATAGCCAAGCCTAACCAATGTCGCTCCTTACCCCTACTAACGGCACCACGCTCGACCATCCTGTCGCGGTCTGGGATTCCGGCGTTGGGGGCCTCTCCGTTCTCCGCCATCTCCGCCAACAACTCCCTCAAGAAAACTTTCTATACTTTGCCGATCAAGCCCACGTCCCTTACGGCCCCCGTCCTCTTAGCGAAATCCGTGAGTTCGGCCGTGGGCTAATCCACTTCCTCCAACAACAACAAGCCAAAGCGTTGGTCATCGCCTGTAATACCGCCTCCGCCGCCGCTCTCACCTTCCTACGTCAACAATTTCCCCAATTTCCCATCATCGGCATGGAACCAGCGATCAAACCGGCCGCCCAAACGACCCAAACCGGCCATATCGGCGTGCTCGCCACCACCGGCACCTTTACTAGCGAACGGTATGCCCAACTAATGGCTCGCTTTGCCCCCCATATCCAAGTTTGGGAAGACCCCTGTATCGGCCTCGTCACCGCTATCGAAGCCGGCCATATCAACACCGATGATACCGCTAACTTACTCCGGGCAATTGTCACCCCTATGCTCAACGCCCGTGTCGACACAATCGTCTTAGGCTGTACCCATTACCCTTTCATCACCCCCCTCCTTACCAAAATCACCGGCCCCCATGTCACTATCATCGATCCCGCCCCAGCTGTCGCTCGTCACACGGCTCATGTCCTCCGTCAACATCAGCTACTACGACCAGTAATCACGACCACCAACTCACCTCAATTAACGTTAATGACTTCCGGCGCCACGCATCAGTTAGAACAGGTTTTGCCTTTCCTTTGGGGGTCGGCGGAACGTGTAGTGGCCGTGGGCTGGGCTAACGGCCGTTTGTGGACATCGCCACCTTCCTCTATAATTCCTTAGCTCTTTGCTTTTATAGATAAATACACCTTATCTATAAATACAAAACTGTTTTGCTTTTTCAACTTAATTTATACGTGTCCACGCCACCCCTTTCACCAAGGACACACCACCTGATGAGGCCTAATCGTGCGTAGAAATATAGAGCGTTGGCGGACCTTCGAATCCCGCCTCGGACGTGAATCAACAATTTGGTTAGCCACCGGCCGCTACGATGGCCGTCCTCACCTCACCCCGGTCTGGTTTGTCTGGCTCGAAGGCAAAGTATACTTCGCCACGGGCAGCGAAACCCAAAAATTTATGAACTTGCGCCATAACCAACAGGTCGCCCTCTCTCTCCCCGATACCGAAAATGTGATCATCATCGAAGGTGAGGCCCATGTCGCCCCTCGTCGCACTGTCGAAACCCTCGCCGATTACTTCTTTAACAAATATGAATGGGATTTTCGTTACGACGAGAGCTCCGATTGGCGGCTCATCGAAGTGACCCCTAACAAAATCTTAGTCTGGGGGGATGGCTATGAAGATCGAGAGGGAATTCGTCTGCTTTAATCGGCCGTTACCCATGACCACCACTTATCCGTTACCCATAAACTGACCACAATCAAAAAGATCATCGAAAACGCTAATTGACCAATCAAGACACTAATCTCTCGCCAAAACTCAATAACGGGTAATATCGACCACCACCACGCACTCATCCCAACCCATAAACCACCACCAGCCACCCACCACGCCCGCCGCCACCACGCTGTTGTATTTAAAAAATAGACCAAACTGCCCATCGTCGCCCATACCCCATGTCCCACCCACAAAGGTGGCACTGTGTGTGCCACGGCCGCAAATATCTGCTCTGGTGCCGATCGAAAAAACTGGGGCACAACCGCAATCGCCGGTACCATAACAATTAGGTAAACGATCGTCAAAACTAAGCTCAAACACCCTCTTTTCCAAAAAAAACTGCCCCATAAATCACGACCATGTGCTGTCGCTAACCCCAGAAATATAACCACACAAAAACCGACGACTGTATAGACAATAAACCAACCACTCATGCGCAAAACCTCCATGCAAGTATAAATATCATATCAATCCTATGATCTTTGTCACTATACAAAATGTCCCATTACCCTTATTATATACACATACATAACGCATGGGCGTCAAAACAATAATAAGAATCAGGTTGACTTGAGATTCATTTCGTGGAATGAGTTCAGCAACCAAAAATAGAATAAGTTGCACCCCCAATGCTACTGTATTGTTTGTATAAAGTCACCTAATCGGCTGTATCGGTTATGGTCTACTAAGGAGAATGCCTAGGAAAATTAGCTAATTGTCATAACTGCTTAACTGTCTTTCCCCGGGGGATGGGGGAGTTGTCAGACAAGAGCACATAAACACTGGATGAAGCCTTATGTATTTGTATCGTACCTTGATCCGGGTGAGCAAATTTCCACAGCTTTAGGGAGATGCGTAACAGACACCGCGCATCTCCCTTATTTTTGTTTAATCATCCGCCTAAAACTTTAGCTCCACTCTATCCCCAAACATCATTCACGGAATACAGTCGCCCACCATACCCATTATTACAACTAATTTTTGGGATGGTTCATGTTCATTTACAAATCAAATCACTTTAAAAAACCACATATCTATTAGCGCTGTCATTCCTGCGTAGGCAGGAATCCACTCCTAATATCACCCCTAAATCCATCTAGTTCTCAGCAAAGCCCATTCTTATTTGTAACGTTAATTCTGACCCATCCCTAAGTTTTCATCTGATTTTGCGTCAGCCCCACTTTCCCCATATAAAAAAAAAAGGACCGTCACCGGGCGGTGACGGTCAAAGTTGCTCTAGTACCAGGAGGGAAGTACAAAGAGCGGCGAGTGCATCCGGTTCGAGGGAGGGTGGATGCGTCTCTAAATTCGGACAGGGTGTTCCAGTCGCGTTTCTCTCGTGCCAGTTTTAGGGGGAGGTTCCTCTTAACCTGACCGAATCTAACCGTAATAATAGCACGATTTCCATAATTTGTCTACACTTAAATCTAAAATTTTGCTTAAGACTTAAATTTCTCTTAAAATTCACTTCTTGCCAAATATCGCTAACCACTCTTCAATCTCGTCCGTACTCAACTGCGCCCGCTCATGTTTTACATCAATCGGACTCGCCGGCCGCCGCTTTTTCTTTTTTACTCCCCTCAACGGTAACATCGGCTTCGCCGCCGGCCGCTCCGGTACCGGCCCAAATAAATCCAACCACTCCGCCACTTCCGCTTCGCTTAACTGCGGATCATCTTTCTCACTGGTAACCACCTTCTCCGGCTCCGACGGCTGCAACACCAATCCTAACTGCTTCACCAATGTCTCTGATGGCCAATGCTTCATACGCCGCTTCTGCGCCGCTTTAATAATTTGCTGATCACTACTCACTAACGTATAGGCCGTCCTATCTTTCACCGTTTCAATCCGATAGATCATTAAATCGTCCGCTGTTTGCCCCTGTGAAGCAAATATAACTTGCATATGATGACTCGATAATGTCTTCGATACCCCACCCGTTAAACCCCCATCAAAATATAAGGTCACATGACGCTTCTTGTTCTGTGCGGCCCAACTCCGTAACCGTAACAATAACTCAATTTCGTCATGGCTGTCTTCTAAATTAACATCCGCTAACTTACCAATAACATTATGCCCATCAATTAAATAATGCATATCAATCTATCCAATAAATCCCGCCGCTTCTCGATAACTATATATCTTGTTGATTACTAAATTAATCAAATTCACTGCAATAATCGCCGGTAATAAAATCGGCAATACATCAAAACCTAATCCCTGAAACGCAATCCCCATTAACAATGTCGTTAACCCATTTTGTTGTGCGTATGCTATCCGTAACAGATCTTTAGGCGTTCCTTGAAAGATTATAATCGTTGTTGTCGGCTGTATAATAAAAAACTCAACCAAGGCTAATATTAAACCAAAACGCAAATCAACCCCATAACTATATAACGACATCCCTACGACAAACACAATCGCATGATACAAGATAGAAATAGTTCGTGTCAAATATTTTTCAGGAATAGGCCGTATTAACAAACCTAATATCGCCGCTAATAAATACGCCTCAACGTAAAAAGCATAGCCAAGTAATCCGATGAGTAAGATTAAAGCAAACTCTTGTCGCTCTAACCAATTCGTCCTCATGGCCATCACCCACACGGCCACCGCCGGCACCAAATTCTGCAACAACCCCACCACATAAGACCCCCCTCCCCCCTCCACCGACACCGGCTCCCCCGTCACCAATGGCAATAAAATCAAAAAACCAAATAACACCGTCACCGGATCATCAAACGAAGCCCATACCCGCAACAACCCCTTCGCCTCCTCCGACATCCCCTCCTTATCTTGTAATAATGTGTCCACCGATAACGGATCAATCTGTGTAATCGCCACCGCCACTAAAAAACTAATCACCACCGGCTCAATTAAATACATCACCGCCCCTGTCGCCAATATCTGCAACGGCACCGCCACCGTGATCACCATTACCGCCAACCACTTTTGTTTCCTAATCGCCTCTAAATCAATGCCCACCACACTTCCATACAAACCAAATACCAAAGCAAATGCCGCAAATGCCGGAAAAGCACTCTGCTCAATCGGATTAATCCCACTCCACCAACCAGCGATACCACCCGCGGCCGTAAAAGCTAAAAATGTCAATATATAAACCATAACGCATCCTTGGTTTCGGTTACGACCGCCGTTCCCACCAGATAATACCCATAAACATAGATAACATAATACCAATCACAACCCCAACCACAACTAAATGCCCTTGAACCACACTCATCCCGTACCGCTGAATTAACCACAAGACAACCGGATTACTGTCATCAAAACCAACATCAATCAATAAACTGATAACCTCGGCCACCGCCAACACACTAAACAAATACCCCACCCACTTCAACCGATTATCCACCTGCTGACTATCAATATGCATCTGCAATAACTGCGCATTAAAATCCGCAATCTGCTGGTTCACCTCCAAATTCACAAACCGCTGATATGTATGCTCCACCGTCTCCACCAACTGATGCAGATTATGCACCCGCGCATTCACACTATCCCGCCACATCTTCGTCCCCAACGCATCATTCAATCGATCCAACAGCACAATATGCCACTCTTCATCAATCAACTTGTCCGAATTATCCATCTCTTCCATCAAATCAACCAAATGAAATTGCAAATTCGTCACTTTAACCACAAACTCATTCATCTGCGTCAAAATACCATAACTTTCAATCTGCGGATCTTGTGATGCAATCCGTAACGCCTTCTGCTGCCGTGACACAACCCCCGTCAACCGATCCATCTCCGTATCTAATAAATCATCCAAAATCCGTAATAAATGATAATTAGAGACCGCTAACCGAAATGAGTGCAATACCGATGACTCATCCGCCACATGAAACCCAGATACTTCATGTGGCACACCCGTATCAAACGTCTTGATTTTGATATACAAAGCACCTTCGTAAGCGATCACCACATACGTATCCTGCGCCACACTCCACACCCGCTGTGGCTCTAGCACACTCCGCGCATGGATCATGCTCGCATTCTCCACCTCCCAACACGCCGGCTTAAACACCATCTCCGCTATATCTTTGGCATGTTTCTCCACAAACTCCGTCTGTGTCTCACAATCTGTATTCACCTCAATCGCTGTAAATGGTATCTGTATCTCATGCCGCAACGCTTGCACCCGCCGCACCGGCACCCCCACTCGGCCAAAAAAATACCCCCGTATCGCCTGCGCCAACTCATCCGGTGTCACAAACTCCGGCCGCGTCGTCCCCCCATTCTCCCACAAATACGCCACCGGCCCCGTCGCAATCACCCGATAATGCGGATTCAAATGCAACCCGCTCAACCGATACGCCAACCGACTCTTCATCCGCTCCTTTATCTCTACTTGCAAGGAAATCAAACCGGTCGTATACAACGCCAACATAAACTCCCACTTCAAACTGATATCTTCCGTTAACCCCAACTCCGCATAAAATGGAATCTCCCGCAACTTAGCCGCCGACACATACGTCTTCTGACTCTTCCCCGATGTCACCAAATACGGCGTATGCTCAACCCGATAATGACTTGTATAAAATGCCGGAATCGGCGCCGCCTTCACGTCAAACACCCGCTCAAACTCTTTCACAAAAGCTGGCGTCACCCCAATCCGATGTTCCTCTTCATCTTTATTTGGAAAAAGTTGCTCCGTAACCGGAATATTATATAAAAAGTACCCCCGCATCCGCTGAATATCCATAACAGTACCTCTATTCCGCTTCGTCCTTAATCTCTAACTTAGCAAAGCTTGCTACTAACTTTTTAATCCCCACCTCACTAAATGCCACCGTTACCTCTTCATCATTTCCCGTCCAGTTACTCTCAATCACAATCCCATCACCAAATTTGCGATGCGCTACCGATTGCCCCGTTTTATACTGCGGCCCGCGCACCACCGGCTCCGCCGCCGGTGGATTCGGCGCCGTATTCGGCGGCGGCACATTCCCACTCGGCCGCCTCCCCCGCGCCCCACCACTCCCTCGCCCTGACCCCGATGACGATGACCCCGATGACGATGACCCCGATGACCGCCCACCATAACTCGACCCCCCTCGCCTCGACCCACCACTACGCCCACCACCACGACTCGACCCACCACCACTGCTCCCACTATCCGCCGACCATTGCCAACTCGGCGACTGTTGCGGCCGCCCGCTCGTCATCCCCCCCGACTGACTACTCTTCTTCTTTCCCCCTAACATCAACTCTTCCGGTATATCATACAAAAAGCGGGACGGCACACTCGCCTCCATCGACCCATACGTCGTCCGCCGAAACGCGTGCAACAAAAACAGCCGATCCTCCGCCCGCGTTAACCCCACATAAAACAACCGCCGCTCCTCCGCCATCTCTTCCCGATCCTCCAACGACCGCCGATGGGGCAAAATCCCATCCTCTAAACCGGTCAAAATCACCACCGGAAACTCCAACCCTTTAGCCGCATGTAACGTCAATAACGTCGGCGCATCTCGGCTCTCCTCCTCCGTCAAATTATCCACCTCTGACACCAACGCCACCTGCTCCAAGAAATCAGCCAACCCAATCTCTTTATCCACATCCGCCACCCCCCGAAACTCCATCACATTCTCCCACCGATCACGCCCCTCCTCCGTTCCATCATCGATATATGGCCGATAACCACTATCACTCACCACCAAATCCAACAACTCACCCACCGTCGCACTATCCCGCAACCCCACCCAAACCGCTAACATCTCGCCAAAACCAGCCAACGCATTCCGCGCCCGCCCCGAAAACGGGTGCTGAATATCGGGCTGCGTCCCTAACGCCATCACCGCCTCGGCCGGCGACCACCCCCGCTGCGCCGCCCACCCCAACAACTGACCCTGCGTCTTCCTCCCTATCCCCCGCGTCGGCGTATTAATCACCCGATTAAAACTGACCGAATCCGCCGAATTATGTATCAAACGCAAATACGCTACCAAATCTTTAATCTCCCGCCGATTATAAAACCGTGTCGCCCCCACCAACTGATACGGCATCCCCGCCCGCAAAAACCCCTCCTCTAACGCCCGCGACTGCGCATTCGTCCGGTACATCACCGCACACGAGCCCGCCGCCACCCCCTCCCGCTTCAACTCCCGAATCACCCGAATCACTTCCTTCGCCTCTTCGTTCTGATCATACGTCTCCCGCAACTCAATCTTCATCCCCCCGCGCCGCGTCGTAAACAGCTCTTTATGCACCCGATCCGGATTATGCTTAATCACCGCCTTGGCCGCATCTAAAATCAACTGCGTCGACCGATAATTTTGCTCCAACAAAATCATCGTCGCATTCGGATACGCCTCACGAAAACGTTGAATGTTACGAAAATCCGCCCCCCGCCACCGATAAATCGACTGATCCGAATCCCCCACCACAAACAGGTTCTGATGCCCCCCCGCCAACATCCGTAACAACGTATATTGCACCGTATTCGTATCCTGAAACTCATCAACCAACACATGTTGATACTGCTCTTGATACCGTTTGAGTACATCCGGCGCTAATTCAAACATCCGTACCGTCTGCGTCAACAAATCATCAAAATCCATCGCATTGTTCGCCCGCAACAACGTTTGATACCGCTCATAAACCCGTTGTGTCACCTGTGCAATATAATTCGTCGCTTGGTACATCTCCGGCGCAATCAACTCATTCTTGGCCGCACTAATACCGCTCAACAACCGCCGTGGCGTAAATTTCTTCTCATCAATGTTCAAATCTTTAAGCGCCTGCTTAACCACCTGCAACTGATCATCCGTATCATAAATAACAAAATCAGCCGTATACCCCGGCAAAGACGCATCCGCCTCCCGCCGCAAAAAGCGCGCACAGGTCGCATGGAACGTCCCCATCATCAATCCCCGCAACTGATTGCCTAACAAATTCTCTACCCGCCCCCGCATCTCTCGCGCCGCTTTATTCGTGAATGTCACCGCCAAAATACGCCACGGCCGTACATCCAACGCCTCAATCAAAAACGCCACCCGATGGGTCAACACCCGCGTCTTACCACTCCCTGGCCCCGCCAACACCAACGTCGGCCCCGGCGGGGTCGTCACCGCCTCCCTCTGGGGCTTATTTAAACTACCAACTAACTGCTCTATCCGTTCATCCCGTGCCGCGTAAAAATCCTCACTCACCACTATCTTCTCCTAAAATAACCGTCGCTTGCACCCGCCCGCCACGTGGTTGGTCTGCTGTTAATACAATCTCCGTCCCCTCGGCCCCCTTCACCACCCACTCCCCCACCGCCCGATTCGTCGTCGGATTGCTCGTCCAAATCCCAAACGCCCCCAACCCATCACGCCCCGCTAAATGCCCCTTCTCTTGCACCCGCTTACCACTCACCAACTCACCCCCCTCACCCACTTCTACACTTAACTCCAACGCCCGCGTCGCCTTCGCCTTCAACGCCATCTCACTCACGTTAGTCGGCAACCAGCCACTATTTTCCACCCCTAACCGAATCCGATAAATATCTCCCCCTTGTGCCGTTACCTCCACCTTGAATATCTCTAACTTCGGCGATACCAACGCTTGATACAACGCAAACTCGGCCAACGGCCCAATCTCCGCCTCCAACAACGCCAACGGCGGATTCCGCCACGTCGTCATCACATCCCATCCCCCTAACTCCACCGTCCCCAACTGTGGATGCTCAACTTCATACCACGGCACAAACCCTTTCCCCTCTAACACATCATCATTCCATTTTAATAACACCTCATCATCTTCGGTCGGATGCTCCCCAAACCATTCAATATATTTGTAATCCTTCAACCCCGCTTGCCGTCGTATACTCCAAATCTCCGTCGTCCACGCATAAACCCCTAAATGTTCATACATCCAATCATCAAATGTCCCCCCGATTGGCTGTTTCGGATTGTACGCAAAATCTTGGAAGACAGAAATCGCTGGATACCCCGTCATCTCCTCGGCCACTTTCCCCAACTTCTTGTACGTGCGCATATCCTGCAACGGCAAATCACTATCTGGCCCTGTTGTCAATGGCCGTAAATGCACCCCACAAAAAGTATGGAATGTAATCGCGCCCGTAATGTTGGGGCGGGCCACAACGGCCGTTACCACCGCCCTCGGCTCCGGCTCACTCGCCGGAAAATCCCCCGATGACACCAACTCCAACGACCAGTTCAACGGAAATTGCCGATTCAAATCAAGCCCATACAATGATGGCGCCATCGGAATCGTCAACCCATCATATTCTTCAATCACCCCTTCCGGCAATAACCGATAAAAATCGCCGCCAGGTGGCTCATCCGCCCCCCGCTTAATCATCAACCGAGGCTCATCCGGATGCTTTTTCCAATCCCCATTCGGATCTTTCACCCGCATCTGCAATATCCGACCATCCCCATCCACATCCTCTTCATATAAACCAGGCTGTTGCTTATCACGCGGATACGGCTTCGTACTACTCCGAATAAACTTCGGCTTATCCGCCAATGCCCACTCCGCCCCATCCGGATTAACACGGGGCACAATGTAAAAGGTTCGACTATCTAAAGCGTATCGAATCCGCTCATCTTCTTCATATCCGGTCAACAACATATTAATTAAATACAACGCCGCCGATGAAGGCGCCACTTCCGTCGCATGAATATTCCCATCGACCCAAAACGCCGGCTTATCACTGTGCCCCCCTGTCGCTTGGTTCGTAATCGTCACCAACCAAATATCCCGCCCCTCATAACTCTCCCCGATACTTTCGTATTGGCATAGTTGCGGATACTTCTCCGCCCACTGCTGGATAAAACTCGTTATTTCATCATATTTATAGTAACTGTCAAACCGTATTTCGTTCACATTCTTCTCCGCAATTTCGTCTCTTTTTCAATCTACTGATTATACCATACCCGTTAGGTAACTTTTAATGGTATCAGCTAGGGCAAACGGCCGTTCCACCGGCACCATATGCCCCGCCTCCGCCATCTCCACAAAATGCCCCTCCGGCTGCAACTCCTGCCACAACGCCCACGATTCCGGCGCAATCGTATCCGATAACGCCCCACGCACCCCCATCGTTGGCACTTTTATCTGGGGAATATCCGCCCATACCGTCGTCGGTGGCAAACTATAAAAGCGCGCCTCCCAATCTCGCCGGTACCGCAACTGTACCCCCGCCCCACCCGCTTCTGACCCCGCCCGCACATAATCCCACAACGCCTCATCCGACCAACGCACAAACGTCTCTTTTTTCCGAAAATGAGCAAACATCGCCGCTTCATCCGGCCACTCATACCGCCGCCGCCGCGTCGCTTTCACCAACGGAATCATCTCCGCCGCCCCCGGATGAGCCGCCGCCATTTCCAACAACGGCGGCGGCAAAAAAACCGGCTCCACCAATACCAATACTTTAAACCGTTCCGGCTCCTTCAAAGCAGCCATCATCGTCGCCACCGCACCCAATGAATGCCCCATCCCGATAATATTCTCCCACCCTTGCTGATCAAGAAAACGCAACAAATCATCCGCTACCACATTCCAATTATCTAGCTCCTCAGGCTCATACCCCGCCCACAACGGCCGCAACTCCATCGCCAATACCCGATAATCCAGCGCCAACGCCCCCAACAACGCTTTAAAACTCGCCGGTGGAAAGCCGTTCGAATGGGCAAAATGTAACCGCTCCCCAGCCCCACCAAAATCATAAAATGGAATCTCTGTCATCATAATCTATCTTATCCTTAACCAAAACCATTCCTGAGCGAAGTTTAGATTAACAACGCTAACGCATTATAGCAACTTTCCGCCTCAACACCATCTCCACTTGCCCTATCCCTCTCAAATCCTTATAATCAAGTCAATCCCGTCCTGGGCCCACGTATCTCAGTAAAAACAACACCTATTATGAGGAGGTCGTTATGCCTAAACCGGTTCCCCCATTAACGCTCGGCGTAGAAGAAGAATATCAAATCATTGACCCTGAATCCCGTGATCTCTACTCCTACATCAGCAAATTATTGTCCCAAGACCAACAACGGTCTACAAAATTAGATATTAAACCTGAATTTATGCAATCTCAGGTCGAGGTCGGCAGTCATGTCTGTCGTAATATCAAAGAAGTACGTCATGAGGTCATCCGCTTACGGCGTGGTGTCATCCAAATGGCCCAAGATAATGGCCTGCGCATCGCCGCCGCTTCCACCCACCCTTTCGCCAGCTGGTCCAGCCAATCTGTTACCGAGGGGGTTCGTTATAAAGAACTTCTCGATAATATGCAACATGTCGCCCGTAACTTGCTCATTTTTGGCATGCATGTCCACATCGGCTTCGGCCACAAAGAAAATCCCGAAAATAAAGAGCTGATGATCGATGTTATGAACCAAGCCCGCTACTTCATCCCCCACCTCCTAGCCCTCTCCACCAGCTCACCTTTCTGGCATGGCGAAAATACCGGCCTCAAATCCTATCGCAGCATCATCTTTGAACAGATGCCGCGCACCGGTATCCCCCACTCATTTGGCTCCTGGGCCGAATTCCATAAATATGAACAAACCCTAGCCCGTGTCGGCTCTTTCGGCAAAGATGACACCACCGCTAAAATCTGGTGGGACATTCGCCCCCATCCCGTCTTCGATACGCTCGAATTCCGCATCTCTGATATTTGTACCCGTGTCGATGAATGTATCTGCATCGCCGCCCTATTCCAAGCCATTTGCGCCAAACTGATTAAACTTCGCCAACAAAATATGTCGTGGCGCCAATACCGCCACATGTACATCACCGAAAACAAATGGCGCGCCATCCGTTACGGCATTCATGGCAATATGGTCGATTTTGGCCGTGAAGAGGAAATCCCTTTCCACTTCCTAATGGAAGAACTCCTAGAAATTATCGATGATGTTGTTGATGAACTCGGCAGTCGCCAAGAAGTCGAATATGTCCGCACCATCCTCCGTGATGGCTCCAGCGCCGACCGCCAACTCGATGTCTATCGCCGCAATGGTGGCGACGATAACCCCGAAGCCCTTCTCGCCGTTGTCGACCATCTCGTCGAAGAAACTAAAGTGGGTGTCGATGGCGTCTAAAACGACCGATGTTTAAACTCGCCGCCCACAACGGTCCCCGCCACCGCCACCTCTAATAACTCATCCGCTGGCGTCTCAAAAATATCACGCTCAAAAATCGTGAAATCGGCCAATTTACCAGGGGTAACACTACCTAAATCATCCTGTTGCCCACTGGTAATGGCCGCCGCCATCGTAAACCCATAAACCGCCTCGGCCATCGTCAACTTCTGCTCCGGATACCACCCCTCCACCCCCGGATACCCGTTCGCTCGCCGCCGCGTCACCGCCGCATGCAACCCCAACAACGGATCAATCGACTCAATCGGCGCATCCGAACCAAATACCACCAATGCCCCACTCTCTAATATATTCCGAAACGCATAACTGTACTGCCCCCGCTCGCCCCAATACCGATCAACCATATCAATATCCGCCGTCGCATGAATCGGCTGCATCGACGCAATAATCTGATACTTCGCCAACCGCTCTAAATCGGCCGGATGATAAACCTGCACGTGCTCAATCCGATGGCGTAACTGCGCCGGACTCTGCCCTCGCTCCGCCTCCTCACCACGTACCGCCGCATACACATCCAACACATCATACACCGCCCGATCCCCAATCGCATGTACGGTCACGCTCAACCCGGCCGCGCTCGCCGCGCTCGCCACGCTATACATCTCTTCTTTGTCCGTCACCACCACCCCCCGATTCTCTGGCTCCCCTTCATACGGCGCAATCATCGCCGCTGTCCGCGGCCCCAACGCCCCGTCAGCAAACATCTTTACCCCCCCAATCCGCAACCATTCATCCCCAAAACCGGTCCGTAACCCGACCCCCACTGCATGTTCATACCGGTACTTAGGAATATTTTTGACCACGCGCAAACCTAAATCTTTCCGTTGATGTAACGTCTGCAACGCCTGAAACGACGCTCGGCCATCAAAATCATGAATCCCTGTCAACCCCCGCTCCCAACAATACGCTTGCCCCCGCTCCATCGCTGCCACTAGCTCCGTTTCCGTCGTCTCCGGCACATGCTGCATCACTAAACCAATCGCTTCTTCAAATAAAATACCTGTCGGCCGCCCCCGCTCATCACGTTGAATCTTCCCCCCCTCCGGGTCCGGCGTGCTCGGCGTCAATTCCGCCAACCGCATCGCCGTGCTATTGACCCATGCCGCATGACCGCTCTTGTCCCGGAGACAAACCGGCAGATGGGGCACAATCTGGTCTAAGGCCGCCGCTGTCGGAAACGCTCTATCTGTCCAATTATCCTGCGCCCACCCACGTCCTTGTAACCATTGCCCCGGCCGCATCCCCACCGCTTTTTCCTTAATCAAGCTTAACGCTTCAGCCAACGATGTCGTCTCGCTCAAATCTAAATTTTGTAAGTTCAAGCTAAACCATTGAAAATGAACATGGGCATCCACTAAGCCGGGGATGAGGCACCGGCCGTTCAAATCAACCACCTCCCCCCCTAACGCCAAAATCTCATCATCACTCCCCACCGCCACAATGCGTCCATTCGCCACGGCCACCGCCGTGGCCCCCTCATAGGCCACATCCTGCGTGTACAGGCGTCCGTTCGTCAATAATAACATCGCTACCTCACCGAATATAACGTAATTCTGTCTGTGGCTCACCCAAATAAATCACTTCATCTTCCCCCACTAATACATCTTCTTCCAAACTCATAATCCCCCGCCCCGCCACGACCACATGCAATTCCAGCGTGAAAATATTGCCTACTTCAACCGGTAAATCACAAATGCCTTGATATTTCTCCCAACGAGGCGCTAATACGGTCGCCCCATCGTGGGCCGAGCGTCCCAATAAATGACCAAACGCATGCATATACTCTGGATACCCATTATCCACAATAAACTCACGTGCCACTTTATCCACTTCCCAGCCTAAAACACCCGGCTTCAACGCCTTCTCGCCTACTTTAATCGCCCCCAAAACCACATCAAAGGCCCGTTCTACATCAGGTGGCGCGCTCTCCTCCCCCTCTTTCAACACATACCACATCCGTTGTATATCAGAACAATAATCATTTTCCCGCACCCCTAAATCTAAATGCAATGTATGCCCACGCTCCAACACCGTATTCCCCGGTACCGCATGACCAATCCCCGAATTAGGCCCACAGGTCACAATCGGATTGTATTTTGGATCCCACGCATAATCTAACCCTTTGCTTTCAATCTGCTCTTTCACAAACGCCGCAATCTCAATCTGAGTCATGCCTGGCCGTACATACGCTTCCACCGCATCAAAAATAGCCGCGGTGCTGGCCACCGCTTGCCGCACCCGCGCCACTTCCGTATCACTTTTACGACCACGCAACGCCGCAATCACCCGCTCCGAGGAGACAAACCGCTCTATATAGGGCGTTCCCGCCAAATAACGGCATAGGTTCCGATACATACCGAAGGTCAATCCATCGGAAGCCACATCCATCTCTGAATAATTCAGCGCAATCTTTTGTGGGTTAATCTCTTCAATCGTTTCTCGCAATGCCGGCCCCACCCCGTGATGATACGTCCGCACTTCATACACATCTAACCCCCGCACCGAATCCCCATCATAATATCCCACAATCGCAATCTTACGCCCCGTACGTGTAATGATAAAGGCAGACTGCCATGTCACATTAAGTCCTACCAACAAATCCATAATTGGATCGGGTAACATGAACGTCTCACGCGTAAAAATAACCCAAGCATCGATTTCAAACTCATTTAAAATCTCAACCGCTTGAGCCAACTTTTCTTGAATTAATTGTTTATTATCTACCATCTAGCTTACCTTCACACACACATTACGAATACTACTTATTTTAAAATTAGTCCCACACCCCTAACTTTCTCACCATTTCACAATCAGTAATTTAAGTTTACCACAAACGATATTATTTCTTAAACCAATTACAGTCACCATTCTCATTTATTGTTGCGTAATCGCCTCATAAATCGCCTGCAAATCCTCATCAGAATAGTAATGAATAATGACTTGCCCCCCTTTTCCTTTCGCCCCTGCTTTGATTTTCACCTTTGTCCCCAATGATGATTGAAACTCCGTCTCTAAGGCCGCCAAAGTGACCGACTGTTGCGGGGCCTCTTTCGGCTTCGGCTTGCTACCCGCTAACATTTTAGCCACGGCCGACTCCGTCTGCCGCACACTCAACCCTAAATTCAACACTGTGCGCAACATCAACCGCTGCGCCTCGGCCGTCGGCAAACTCAACAATGCCCGTGCATGCCCATTACTAATCTGCCCCTGCACTACCGCCTCCTGCACATCCACCGGCAACTGCAACAACCGAATAAAGTTCGCAATCGTTGACCGACTCTTCCCCACCCGCTCCGCCACTTGCGCCTGTGTCAAATCAAACTCTTCCATCAACTGCTGATAAGCCAACGCCTCTTCTAAGGCGTTCAAATCAGCCCGTTGCACATTCTCGATAATCGCAATTTCCAGCATCGCCTGCGGCGTTGCTTCCTTCACCACCACCGGCACCACCTCTAACCCCGCCCGTTGTGACGCCCGCCACCGTCGCTCACCCGCAATTAATGTATACTGCCCCGACTCTTCTTCCCGTACCAACAATGGCTGTATCAACCCATGCTCTTTGATCGAAGCCGTTAAATTTTCTAACGCCTCTTCATCCCATGCCGTCCGTGGTTGATGCGGATTAGGCACAATCGCCTTAACCGGCACTTGCCGCAACCCTTCACCACTCACCTCTGATGGCTTGGCCGGATCACTACCTGGTATTAACGCTCCTAACCCCCGCCCTAACGCTCGTTTTTTGGCCATAACCTTTTTCTTCCTTCTCCACACATTAAACGACTTGGTTTAATGCCCTTGTCTATCTTATTTCGCTTTATCACCACGAACCAGCTCTTTGGCTAATACTTTGTAGGCGACGGCACCGGCCGAGTTGGGTGCATACTCCCCAATCGGTTGCCCAAAGCTGGGCGCCTCACTCAAACGAATGCTTCGTGGAATAATGGCGCGGAACACCTTACCGGGAAAATGTGCCCGCACCTCTTCTACAACTTGACGGCTCAAATTAGTCCGACCATCATACATCGTCAACACCAAACCCCGTACATCTAATTTAGGATTCAAATATTTCTGCACCAATTGCACCGTTTGTTGTAATTGGGTCAAACCCTCTAACGCTAAATACTCACACTGGACGGGAATAATCACCCCATCTTGCGCTGCCGTTAACGCATTAATCGTTAATAACCCTAAACTAGGCGGGCAATCTATTAAAATGTAATCATACGTATCCGCAATTGTCTGCAACGCATTATGTAATCGGTACTCCCGTGCAATCGCATTGACCAGTTCAACTTCAGCCCCAGCTAAGGCCGGATTCGCGGGCAACAAATCAAAATGCCACTCATCATGGGGCATCACCACCTCGGCCGCACTCGCCAATTCTAATAAAATATCATACGTTGATAGCTCAATTTCATACTTGTCTAGCCCAATGCCTGAGGTCGCATTCGCCTGCGGATCTAAATCAACCATCAACACCCGTTTCTTGCTGGCGGCTAAATAAGCACACATATTAATGACGCTGGTCGTCTTACCAACGCCCCCTTTTTGATTTACAATAGCATATATTTTTGTCATGCGTTTTATTCTATCTCATTTTTTTTAATACAACGGCTTGATCGGTTTTCGCCGCCAAGCTATCTTGACTAACTGAGTACGCCGCTTGTTGATTAGCTTGCTCGGCCGCCAACCATGGATTCTTGCTTTCATACAAATTTAAAAAAAAGGCGGCGGCAAAAATATCACCAGCCCCTGTTAAATTAGCCACAACCACCTTCGGCGCCGGAAACTCTCTCTGCTCACCATTGAACCATACCGTACACCCTTTCTCCCCTTGGGTCATCACCAAAATGTTGGCCCATTGACGGTATTGTGCCCATAATGCTGGATCGGTAATGTCTTCATCACTGAGAATAACGGCCGTTGCCCGCCGTAACACCCAGCTAGCCAATTCCCACCGCCGTGACCGAATCAATCCCGTCTCGTCCCATTGACGTAACCATCCCTGCGGCGTGACACCAACCAATATCTCTTCACTAGCCACAACCATATCGACAGCCACTTCATTCGCAATCGGCCCAATATGACGAACCGGTATCTTTTCCCAACCTTGTGGCCAACTCGCCGACTCTAAATCATCCGCCCGCCTAAATAAATATTGCCGCCGCCCTTGCTCTATGTATTGATTTTCAAAGGTCGTCGTCTCTGCTGCCGCTACATTCTGCACCGTTATGTTTGGCAAAATAGTGGGGAATGGATAGGTACTGGCCGCACTTGTTAATATCGCTGTCTCATAACCCGCTTGCTCTACCCACCGCCCGGCAAATGTGACTGTCCCGCCAGGAACCAAGCCTGACTCTAATTTATCCCAACAAACATGCCCTACAGCTACATATGTATAATCAGTCACTCTATCCATTCCCTCAATTTTACCTGATAACCCCCATCAAAACTAGCACCCCCCTAATTCTACCGTTGCCGATTCACCATAATTAAGCTAATATCCCCTTATGTATCGAAAACTATTTAATCAACGTCCCATTTTTACACTTCCTCAAATTGGCTTTCTTTTACTTATTTTGGCCGCTCTCATTATCGCTATCGACCTCAATCGCCGTCAACAATCAACCCAACGGGTTGGTGTCAATGCCTCCGCCCTTGACCAAGAACTCTCTCTAGAAGCAACCCGCCATGTCCAATTACAAGCCACACTGATCTATGTGCAAAGTGATGATTACACCTCTACCTATGCCCGCCAAGAAGCGGGTAACCTTCTTCCTGGTGAAAAACGAATCGTCCCTCTCATGATTGACGCCCCCCCACCACCCACCCCCACCCCAAGACCTACCCAAGACCCCGCCCATCTAGCCCGCCCGTGGCAAGCGTGGTGGCAACTCCTC
>DATHYN010000329.1:0-1294 GCA_035459145.1 Anaerolineae bacterium
GGACCTTAACGGCTTTAGAGCGGTTTATGGCAATGGGGGGGATGGTTGTGTTAGCCACCGGTAAAAGTTATCGCTCGGCGACAGATATGCGGCGGCAGTTAGGGTTGGGGGCATCGGGGGTGTATGTGCAGGGGTTGGTCATTCATGATGAAGCTGGGGAGATTATTGAGCAGATATTATTGGCCCCAGAAATTGTGGCCGAGCTGGATAAGATTGTGCGTGAGTGGGATGTTGATTTGATCGCTTATAGTGGGAGAGAGGTGTATACGCCATTTGTGACTGAGGTGACAGATGGGTTGATGATTTACCATGAGCCACGGCCGCAACAGATTGAGCGCTTAACTGATTATGAATTGAATAAGGTGATGTTTATTGGGGATTTGTCTGTTTTGGCGGGGATTCGGGCTAAATATGAGCATTTATTTGAGGGGAAAGCGTCTTTTTTACAGGCGGTGCCGAATTCGAATATGTTGGAAGTGGTACCGGTTAATAGTTCAAAGGGGGCTGGGGTGGCTAAGTTATTAAAACGTTTAGGGCGGTCAGCGGAGCGTATGTTGGCGGTGGGGGATGGGGATAATGATAAGGAGTTGTTGGCGTTGGCGGCGATTGGGGTGGCGATGGGGAATGGGGCCGAGGGGTTGAAGGAGATGGCGGATTTTGTAACGGCCGATAATGAGCATGATGGGGTTGCTTTGGCGTTGGAGCGGTTTGTGTTGAAAGATAGAAGTGATTGATGGGGGGGGAGGGTATTCAGCAGTAAGGTTTGGTGGATTTTGACGCGGATTTTGGGGATTGGGCAGATTTTTTTGTTTGTAGTTGGAGGGGAGGTGTTGGTTTGGTGAGGGTTGGAGATTTTGACGCGGATTTTGGGGATTGGACAGATTTTTTGGTGTTGGTGAGAAGAGGGGTGGGTGTTTGGTTGGAAGATTGGTGATGTGGTTAAGGGTGGTTTTGGTTGAGGTGGGTGTTGGTTTGATGAGGTTTGGTGGAATTTGACGCGGATTTTGGGGATTGGACGGATTTTTTATTGGTTTTGGGAGTGAGGTTAGGGTTGTGCGGGTTATTTGTGAATAAGGTGAGTTGTAATGAAGATGATGTTTAATAAGTTGATCGAGTTAGTTGTGTCACCGTTCAGGTTTGATTTTGATTTTGACATTAGGCTACGTGGGGATGTGTTGAATGAAGTTTGGCCGGGTTTGTTTGTGGGGACGCGGCCTAAGGGGGCGGATGTGGTGGTGTTGCAGGAGGTGGGGATTACGCATGTGGTTAGTTGTTTGCGGGAAGATGATCGGGC
>DATHYN010000330.1:0-7574 GCA_035459145.1 Anaerolineae bacterium
CTCCTCAACAATGATGGCAGTTTCACCTACACCCCCCACCCAGATGCCCTCGGCAGCGATACCTTCACCTACCAAGTCAACAGTGGCAACCTACAAGCTACCGCCACGGCCACAATCGATATCCTTCCCGCCAAATGTTGGGCCACGAATGACAATGGAACCACCCTCTTCGCCACCCACGACGCCTCGGCCATCACCCACATCATCGACCAAAGCCCCCCCCACACCACCATCAAAGTCGCTGGCCATTGCCAAGGAGTTCGCTACCACGCTAACCAATACCACACCCTCTACCTCGATAAATCCCTCACTATCCAAGGCGGCTACACCACCACCAACTGGCTCAATCCTAACCCCAATATCCATAACACCGTCATCGATGCCGGTCAACAAGGCCGCGTCATCCATATCGAGGCTGGCAATGTCTATCTCGACGGCCTCACCATCAGTGGCGGCCATAATCCAGCTGATACGTACGGCGGTGGCATCTGGAACCAAGGGCATTTAACCGTTACCAATAGCCTCATCACCAACAATCATTCCATCAACCATTATAGTGAGCATAACTCGACCTATAATGGTGGCGCTATCCACAATCTTGGCTACCTCAATCTTAACCACAGCCAAATCACAGCCAATCAACCCCATGGCGTTTGGGGCCAAGGCTATGAACTGATACGCCATTCATTAATCAACAATAACACCACCACTGGCCTAGTCAATGTCGAACTACTTGAGTATAGCGAAGTAAGTTATAACCAAGGGAACGGTTTAAGTAGCTACAACATAACCATTGCCTACAGTTATATCCACCATAACGATGGCACTGGAGCCATATTTTTCGGTAGCCTAAGTAATCTAATCAAAAATTCGGTACTTGCCTACAACCTCAATGGGGGTGTCTCTAGTAGTAGTAGCAACACAACCATTATCAACAGTACCATTCACCATAATGAGGCCTCACAACATGGGGGCGGCGTCACCCAATGTGCCATTGTGCCTTATGATCTAATTAATAATAGCCTGCGGGCGGAAATGCATATCATCAATTCCACCATTAGCCACAATAGTGCCGCTGGGTCCGGTGGCGGTGTCTACAATTGTGATGGGTCGCGCCTCGATAATATCACCTATATCGACCACAGTACTATCGCCTATAATAGCTCTCCTGATACGGGTGGCCTGTATGACGAACAGTTCATGGAAGTACAAAACAGCATTATCGCCCACAACAGTAACGGCAACTGTGGCGGCAGTTACATCCATTCAACCGGCTATGCCTTGGTCAGTGACAACAGCTGTGCCTTCACTCATGATACCGACCTCAACAACACCGATCCCCGCCTCGCCCCACTAGCGGCCAACGGTGGTGCCGGCCCCCTCCAAGCTGACCTACTCACCCACGCCTTACACCTCGATAGCCCCGCGATCAATCGCGTCCCCTTCGCCACCAACAGTTGTAACACCACCATCCTCACCGATCAACGCGGCATCAGCCGCGCCACTGGTGGCGCTTGTGACTTAGGCGCTTATGAGGTCGCTACCCATGAAACAACCGCTCAATCTGTCAGCTACGGCGAAAGCGGCCACGCCTATTTCCCCATCCATATTCAAGGTAGCCACTCAGAAGAGATCACCCTCCACTATGTGACCCTCCCCGGCACCGCCACCCCCGGTCGTGATTACACCCCCACCAATGGCACCATCACCATTCCCGCCAATAACAACTACGCCTACATCGCTATCCCCCTCCTCACCGATAACGATGCCGAACCAGCTGAAACCTTCTATCTCCGCATTACAGGGGCACCTCAAGCCAACCTAACCGTCGATACGGTCACTGCCACCATCCTTGATACCTCGGCCGCCACCCACCACATCTATCTCCCCTTCATCAACCTCCCCTAACCCTCAGCCAATCATCAGCTGATCTACCTTCCACACTGCACTGCTATCCCTTATACTATCAGTACAGTTTAGGTGGATACAGTTCCAGTCCCCCAATAAAGAGATAAAGCGTTAGGATCCTTGACCCTAGCGTTTTATCTCTTTTTCGTTACCACACTTTTCCCGCTATCTAACCTAATCGAATCAAACCCTCCCCAAATCTTCAGCCAAACGTCAGCTGTTTCTCCTTCTACTCAGACAGCTTATCCCCTATACTAAGGACAACAGATTCAAACAAAGGTTTATCCAACCGTAATCAACAAAAGCTTACGACTAGAAAATGTAACACCCCTCTGTTTGACTGTTCCATAAGACAAGTTCCAGTCTTGCTCTTATAAAGTGCCTAACGGCAACAGGGCCATTAACTGCAGGGAAAGTTAATGGCCCTGTTGTCATTTCCCTTTTATTAAGAGATAATCAAATCCTATCTTTTTATTTCCTTGTTGGCCGAGGCAGTACAACCGCATGTTAAAACAGTTATATACACCTAAACCATTACCCATCACCTTCATCATGCTTACCTTCATCATTCTCTATCCATTTTATTACTTGACCAATGTCACCTCCACCTCGGCCACCACCCCCACCACCTCCTCCCTCACCCTCGTCGTCACCTCCCCCCTCGACGCCACCGACACCAATCCCGGCGACGGCGTCTGCCGTACCACCCTCAACAACAGCCCCTGTACCCTCCGCGCCGCCATCCAAGAAAGCAACGCCCACCCTGGCCACGATACCATCATCCTCAACGCCGTCACCTACAACCTCACCCTCACTGGCCCCAACGAAAACCGTGCCCTCACCGGCGACCTCGACATTTATGACAACCTAACCATCAACGGTACCAGCCGTGAACAAACCATCATCAACGCCCAAGGTCTTGATCGCATTTTTGATATCTTCCTCGCCGGCCAAGCCCCACACAACAATACCAATGACCCCTCACCTAACCAACTTCAAAAACTAACTGTCAATATCAACAACCTAACCATCTCCGGTGGCGTCAGCGGTTCCTCCGGAACCGCCCTCATCAACCACCACGGCCACCTCACCCTCAATCAAACCATCATCACCAACAACCACGAAACAAATTCAGCCAGCATCATCGCCGCCGATGCCCCCCTAACCATCACCCACACCATTATTGAAAATAACAGCGCCAACCTAATGACAGGCTATGCCTTAGACACCAATGGCACCACCAATCTCCACCGCACCATTATCCGGAACAACAATGCCACCGCCATCCGTAGTTTCAACCACCTCACCATCACCCAAAGTAGTTTAACCAATAACTATAGAGGGCTTATTAACCACGCCTCGGCCCACATCGCCCAATCACTCATCGGCAAAAATCAAAACGACGGCATCTTCAACCTTAACCAGATCAATATCGACAACAGCACTATCAGCCAAAATGATGGGGTCGGCCTTTTTAACGCCAACCCCGACAGCCAAATAGATATCACCAGCAGTACCATCGCCTATAATAAAAACAAGGGTATCTACGCCATCATTGGTCACATCAACCTCACCAACACCCTCCTCGCTCATAATCTCACCAACTGCGAAGTCAATCATAACCTCACCTCCCACGGCCATAACCTCAGCCACGACACCACCTGCCCCCTCTACAGCTACGGCGACCAACCCGCTACCGACCCCCAACTCGCCACCTTAGCCAATAACGGCGGCCCCACCGAAACCAACGCCCTCCTCACCGGTAGCCCCGCCATCAACCTCGGCTTCTGCGCCGGCCATCAACAAGTCGATCAACGGAATATCAGCCGCCCCCTCGGCCTCGCCTGCGATATCGGTGCCTACGAATACAACGGAGCGTTTTTCATCAACGCCCGTGACGACAACTACCTCCTCACCCAAAACCAACCCTTTACCCCGCCCGATACCATCCTCACCAACGATAATTACATCGTCTCTATCCCATTTAACATCACCGTCCTCACTACTACCCACGTCGGTACCCTCGACCTCGCCGCCAACGGCCTCTTTACCTACACCCCGCCGCTAAATTTTGTCGGCCAAACCAGTTTTGTCTACCAATTACGTGGCCCCGTCCACCAAGACACCGCCACCGTCACCCTCACCATCGAACCCCCTCAATGCTGGACTTCCCTCAACGCCCAAACCACTTACCGCGCCTCGGCCGACGCCACCGCCCTCCAAGCCACCATCAACGCCGCCCCCCCCAACACCATTATCTACCTCGCCGGCACTTGCCTCGGCACCCGCCACGATACCAACTACTATCAAACCACCACCATCAACAAATCAATCACCTTGCAAGGCGGCTACACCCACACCAACTGGAGTAATCACAACCCAACCCTATTTACCACCACCCTATCAGCCGCCGGACGCGGCCGCGTCCTCCACATCGCCCCCAACCACAATGTCACCCTCAACCACCTCACCCTCACCAACGGCTTCGCCCCTCTCGGCCACCCCGGCGCCGCCATCTACAATCACGGCCACCTCACCCTCAACCAAATCCACCTCCACAACAACACCGCCACCGCCCCCGGCGCCGCCATTTACGCCACCAACGGCTCCCTCACCATCAATAATAGCCGTATCAGCTACAACCAAAGCGATATCGATTCCCAAGCCATCCTTTACATTACCACCCCATGGCAAATGGTAGACAGCCATCTTGAACAAAACCAAGGCGGAACATTATTATTCACCAACGCCCCTGCCACCATTCTGAACTCCCAATTTATCGCCAACGGCCAATTTGTTAATCAAAGCCAACTCCCTCTACAGCTACGACTAACCAACTTCACACAAACCTCTTTACACAATGAAGGCCACCTCCACGCCCAAAAACTGACCCTCACCCAAAACGAAATTAACGCCATCCTCAATAGTGGCCATCTCACCCTCACCCACAGCCTCATCTACAACAACCCCGGGGGGATTCTTAATAACGGCCAGTTACGTCTCGAAGACAGTACCATTAGCCAAAATAGTAATTATGGCCTATTCCAAGCAGCCACCGGTCAAACCAAACTCCAAAATGTCACCCTCGCCGCCAACCGCATCAACATCGACCAAGACCAAACCAGCACCAACCCCCTCCAAATCATCCTCCTCAACACCCTCATCGCCAACCCCACCCCCAACGGCCAAAACTGCTACGTCCAACACCTCGCCTCCCTCGGCCACAACCTCACCACCGACGACACCTGCCCTCTCTCCGCCCCCAGCGACCAAACCAACACCCCTCTCACCCTCGGCCCCCTCCAAGATAACGGCGGCAACACCCTCACCCACGCCCTCGCCGACCACGCCCCCGCCATCGGCACCGCCCTCTGCCTCAATACCCCCACCAACACCGACCAACGCGGCACCCGTCGCCCCCAAGGCAACCTTTGCGACATCGGCGCCTTTGAATATGTTGGCACCCCTTTCATCAACATCTCCGATGATGCCTTTCTCGCCCCCGCCGATCAAACCTTCACCCTCCCCCCCCCCGGCCTCTGGCTCAACAAACCACACTATCTCGATAATCCCCAACTCACCATCCACCAACCCCCCAACAGTGGCAATCTAAACCTCAACCATGATGGCTCTTTCACTTACACCCCCACCAACAATCCGCCCCCATCCATCTCCTTCATCTACGAAATAAACACAACCCCCATCACCACCGCCACCGTCACCCTCGACCTCCAACCCGTTCAATGCTGGGCCACCCCCGATGACGGCCAAACCATCTTTGCCAGTCCTGACCACAACGCCCTCTACCAAGCGCTTAATCAGAACCCCAACGCCACCATCAAAGTAGCTGGCCATTGCCGCGGCACAACCTACCATCTCCTCGCCCCGCAAACAATACCTCCCACACCCCACCTTACTATACAAGGTGGGTACACCCTTACCAACTGGTTAGCGCCACAAACAGATCGCTTCCCTACTATATTAGATGCGGGTGATAACGGCCGTCTCCTCACCCTCACCGATGATACCTCCGCCACCCTCAGCCACCTTACCCTCCGTGGCGGCCGCCCCAACGACACCTTCGGCGCCGCCATCTACGCCCACAATGCCCAACTCAATCTCGATCATGTCATTATCGAAGACAACACCGCCAACCAAACCTACAACGCCAGCCTCCACCTAGAAAATAGCCAAGTCCATATCAATGATAGCCGCCTCCAACACAATCAAGGCAGTGGCCTCATCACCATCAATAACAACCTCTACCTCACCCGCACCCGCATCACCGACCATACCGGCGTCGGTCTCATCCAATTACCAGCCTCCGCTGATACCGCCGCCGTTTTTCTCCACAACGTTCACATCAGCCACAATCAGATCGATGGCATCAATAATCAACATATCATTACCGCTACCCACATCACTTTAGCCCATAATGGTGGTGTCGGCTTACGAAATACAACCGGGAATAGTCGCCTCAACCTTTATCGCGCCAATATCCATCACAACCAAAATGGTGGCCTCAACAATCGTGACGGCCACATCGACCTCTACCACGCCGCCATCCACAGCAACGGTGGCAACGGCCTCTACCATTGCCGCACCACCGCTGACCACAGCCAAATGAACGTCATAAATAGCACCATCAGCCAACACAACCAAAATATTGGTGTTTATGTCTGCCCCAATCAAAACATGCTCACCCTCAACCTTTACCACAGCACCATTGCCCACAACAATGGTGGCGGCCTATACGCCAATGACGACACCCACCTCTACAACAGCCTTATCGCCAACAACCAAAACGGGGATTGCCACGCCACCCAAGCCCCCACCTCCCACGGCCACAACCTCGACAGCGATGACACCTGCCACCTCGGCCACCCCACCGACCTCCCCGCCACCAACCCCCTCCTCAACACCCTCGACGATAACCAAGACCCCGCCAACCTCAACGACCCCACCCTCACCCACGCCCTCCTCCCCGGTAGCCCCGCCATCAATCATGTCCCCTTCGGCACCAACGGCTGTCTCGACACCATCCCCACCGATCAGCGCGGCGCCAGCCGCGCCAGCGGCGGCGCGTGCGACATCGGCGCCTACGAAGTCGCCCCCGTCCTCACCGCCCACAACGCCATGGTCGCCGAAGAAAGCACTCCCGTCATTTTCCACATCCCCGTCAACCTCCTCGGCCGCTTCACCACCCCCCAAACCATCACCTACACCACCAGCAGCGGCACCGCTCGCCCCCACCTCGACTACGAACCCATCACCGGCACCCTCCACTTCCCCGCCAACAGCGACAACCACACCCTCACCATCCCCCTCACCATCCTCCCCGACGCCATCCCCGAAAGCCGCGAAACCCTCTACATCAACCTCCACGCCCCCCCCTCGGCCAGCCTCCTCACCCCCCAACTCCGCCTCACCATCATCGACCCCACCACCATGCCCCACCACCTAAACCTTCCCATCATCATTAAACAATAACCGCCTCAACCCACCCCGCTCGCCCCCTCCTCCCAACGTCATTTCGAGCGTAGTTCAATCCGCCCCACCCGCGACAAACCCCACCCCTAAATCAAGGATTGAACGAAGTCGAGAAATCTACCCTAACAACACATTAACCAACTCATCCAACGGTTTAATTCACCCCCGCTTCCCCC
>DATHYN010000331.1:0-2281 GCA_035459145.1 Anaerolineae bacterium
CCGATTGCGCCGCCGGCAATACCACCGGTTCCGATACCATCACCCTCCCCACCGCCACCTTCACCTTCACCGCCAGCTACACCGATGTCAACGGCCTCAACGCCCTCCCCCTTATCAACTCCACCATTATCATCGATGGCAACAACGCCATCTTCAGTCGCTCCTCCGGTGCGCCTAGTTTTCGTTTCATGCAAATCATCACCGGTGGCAACCTCACCATCAACAACCTCACCCTCACCGGTGGCCGAGCCGGTGAATCCCCCGAGGTCGGTGGTGCCATCCGCAACTGGGGCACCCTCACCATCAATGACAGTACCCTCAGTAACAACACCAGTGATGCCGGCGGTGCCATCTACAACCAAAACGGCACCACCACCATCGCCAACACCCTCTTCCTCAACAACACCTCCCTCGGCAACTTCGTCTCCCCCGTTTACGGCGGTGGTGCCCTCCACAACAATGCCGGTACCCTCGCCATCACCAGCAACACCATCATCTCCGCCAACACCTCTGCCCGAGACGGCTCCGGCATCTACAGCGTTGACGGTATCCTCACCATCAACCAAGCCGACATCTACTACAACACCGGCGCCGGCAACGGCGGCGGCCTCCTCTCCCTCAGAAACCTCACCACCATCACCGCCACCACCATCGCCCACAACACCGCCACCTGGGGCGCTGGTCTCTACAACGAATCCGATTTTCTCTCCCTAACCCGCAGTACCATCGCCTACAACCAAACCTTAGATACCACCGACGGTGGTGGCCTCTACCTAAGAAACAGCGACGCCTACATTAGCAACAGCACCTTTAGCCAAAACCGCGCCCTCAATGACGGTGGTGGCATCTACATCCATAGCGGCGCCGCCTTCATCGAAAATAGCACCATCTATGCCAATCAAGCCGATTCCGGTGCCGGTGGGGGCATCTTTAGATTTGCCCCCGATTTTGCCGACATCTACAACACCATCGTCGCCAGCAGCACCCTCAGTACCGATTGCTCCGGCGGCGTTGGCGCCATCGGCACCAACCTCGATACCGACGGCACCTGCGGTGCCTCTATCACCGCCGACCCCAACCTCGGCCCCCTCGGCTACCACAACAGCACCATCCTCGTCCACCCCCTCCTCATCGTCGGTACCGTCAGTCCCGCCCTCGACGCTGGCACCAACGCCGTCTGTAACAACAGCCGCGTTAACAATATCGACCAACGTGGCGTCTCCCGCACCAATCAAGACGGCAATGAAGATGGTGGTACCGATGGCAACCCCTGCGACCTCGGTGCCTACGAACGCCAACTCACCGACCCCACCACCATCACCCTCGGCCAAACCAATACCACTCCCCTCACCACCATCACCCTCACCATTATCACCATTATCACCCTCGCTACCCTCACCCTCCTCACCCTCAGCCAGCACTACCCCCAACCAGCTCCCACCAACAAAAATTAACCACTTTTAACACAATCAACCCAAAGCGTAGATGCTTTGGGTTGATTGGTGCTGATTAGGCTAAAAAATCTAGATAATGACTTAGCTCCCCCAATCATTACATCCCTTCCCCCTAAAATCGCCACAATAAATCCGCCCATCGCCTAATTCTCGCCCTAATCTCAAACCTCAATCGTCCATAACCGAAAACCTATTCTTACTCCCCTCCCCACACCAACTCGGCCACCGTTTCTACCCGCCACACATCCCGCAACAACCCCAACAACACCCCCTCATCATCAATCCCCGCCAACCGCTCCGCCCAACGCTCATCCACCTCCCCAAATCGCTCCAACAACATCTGCCACACCGCCCGCCGCAACCCATTAACCTCCCCCTGCTCCAATCCTCGTTCTAATCCCTGCTCCAATCCTTGCTCCAATCCTTGCTCCAATCCTTGCCGCAAACCAATTTCATACGGGTCAAAAACATATGGTTCCTGCATCAAATTCAATTCGCTCATCACATCCTCTCCTATATTTTCTAACGCCGCTAAGGGGCTGTAAACATCTGTAAAATACATTAAAAAGCTTTTTTCCTTCTCTGTCAACCCTTGACTACCCACAATCGTCCGCCAGCTCGCCAACCGGGCTGCAACAGGATCTACCATCGGCATCACCGCCGACAACGCCGCCGCTACCGGCTCAAACCGCGCCGCATACGCATCCCCGGCCAAATCGCGCAAATTAATCTGCCAATACGCTAACTCCATATACACCTGCCCCCCAATCTCTTCCCGATACCTCTGCAACCGAATCGCCCCCTCCCCCACCGGCATTAACATCATC
>DATHYN010000332.1:0-2062 GCA_035459145.1 Anaerolineae bacterium
GGTGGTGGTGGTGGTAGTGCAGATACCGTCGATGTCACTGTTACCGATACCACAGGGATCACCGTTATTGGGAAAGAAAGTTCTGGCATTCAAGCTCAGTCCATTGGTGGGGGCGGCGGCAATGGCGGTACCAACGTCACTGGGGGCATTACTTCTGATTCTTCACTCCTTTTCGGTATCGGTGGTTCCGGTGGGGATGGCGATATTGCTAGGGCAGTAACGGTTAACGCTACCGCAGATATCAAAGTTTATGGTGAACCCATTACGTTACCCGGCAACACCAAAGATGAAGATGGTGATGGCACGCCCGACTTTTTCACAGCAGACTACTGGTCTCAATTTGGGGATACAGCGGTTAGCGCCCTTGAAGAATTTATTACGCTTTACCCCGATTCTGATGTTGATGTGGCGAGCAGTGCGGGTATTCTGGCTCAGTCGATTGGTGGTGGTGGTGGTAACGGCGCTCTGAACGTTACTGGTGGAATCAATATTAGTAAAGGTGGTTCATTACCCTCGGTAAATATTGGCATTGGTGGTGATGGGGGGATTGGTGCAACTGCTGGTGATGTCACCGTTGATCACACTGGTACGATCACGGTGGAAGGGGATTGGAAACATGGGATCGCGGCTCAAAGTATCGGCGGTGGCGGCGGTCATGGTGGGGTGAATGTCGGCGGACAGTTTAATTTTGCGGATGGCGTAGCCTCTGGCGGTATGACCGATGTGACTATAATTGTCGGCGTTGGTGGCAGTGCTGGCGAGGGTGGTTCAGCCGGAAATGTTTCTGTGACTCAATCTGGTGCAATCTCAACGAAAGGGCAAAATGCTCGCGGTATTTTTGCGCAGTCCGTTGGTGGTGGCGGCGGTACTGGTGGTGCCAACTTCACCGCGTTTTATACCAGTGAAAGCTCTCCGATTCAGGTGGGTGTTGGTGGTTCTGGGGATAAGGGCGGCAGTGCGGGTAGTGTGATTGTCAACCGTGGTACTTTATCTGTCACGACGGGTGATGGTCAGGCGATCGCCAATAATACAGCCGCAGTAACAGATGCATCGGGGAACTTAACCAGTGCAGGCAGCATTACAACAACGGGATCTTCCGCAGGCAAAATCATTACTAACGGTGATGGTGCTCATGCGATTGAAGCTTCCAGTATTGGCGGTGGCGGTGGTGACGCTGGGATGAATTTCAACCTCGGTTATTCCGGTGTTGGAGGTGGCGCATCCTCGTCTGGTTTTACCTCTTCGATTGCGATTGGTGGTAGCGGTGGTGAAAGTGATAATGCCTCAACGGCGATCGTGAATAACTATGCCGATCTAGAAACCCAAGGGGACGATAGCCACGGTATTCTCGCCCAGTCCATTGGTGGTGGTGGCGGTAATGCCAATTTCAATGTGGCAATTTCAGTTGCCAGTGCTGATAACAGCAATAAAGCTCTCAGTATTGGCATTGGTGGCGAGACAGGTAATGGTGGCTATGGCGACAAAGTAAAAGTCGTCCATGTAGGGAATATCACCACGGCGGGCAGTGATTCTTTTGGGATCCTCGCTCAATCCATCGGTGGCGGCGGCGGTAATGCTGGTTTTGACTTACCCTTTGCCTATGCCTATGGCTACAGTGCAGGTTTCACCCTAGGGCAAACAGGGGGTAAAGGCGGTTATGGCTCTGATGTGAGTCTCTTCTCCGATGGCACAATTACGACCTCTGGTTATGGTTCCTTTGGTTTACTCGCCCAATCCATCGGTAATGGTGGCGGTAATAGTAGCTCAACTTCAGTGACCCTTTCCGTGCCCAACGATTCCACTGCTGGCACAACCCATTCTGGATCAGTCACCATCGGCATTGAAGGCGGTGAAGGGGGACATGGGGGGAATGTCGTTCTCAACGCAGGCGGCTCTGTCACAACCCAAGGCGAAAAAGCCCACGCGATCTTTGCTCAATCTGTCGGTGGTGGCGGCGGTAACGGTGGTTCTGCCAATACAGCGGGATTAACTGCCAAAACTGTTGCTTTCGGCATGGGCGGCACAGGTGGTACTGGGGGCTATGGTGGCAATGTTGCCATTA
>DATHYN010000333.1:0-4048 GCA_035459145.1 Anaerolineae bacterium
CGGCGCGGCCTTTTTCGAGCGGGTTGTGGTCGGCATATCAACGCGGATGTGAATGGCGCGTATAATATCATTCGAAAAGCAGTCCCTAATGCTTTTGAGAGCGAGGGGATAGAGGATTTTGTAGTGCATCCATTGGGCTTCTCGCCCATAAATGGCTAGGAATATTTTTCTATATTTTTAGTAACTATAATACCCAAGATAAATAATCCCCACCTATCTATGAGGTATCTATATGCTTGCTCTTCTCGGCAGTGGCGAATACTTACCCGCCATCGACCCCATCGACAGTTACCTAATTAACCAACTCCCCGATCCCCCTCGCGTCGTCTGCCTCGCCACCGCCGCCGGCCAAGAAGGGCCCGCCTCTTACAACAACTGGCTACAAAAAGGGGTCGACCATTTCACCCGCCTCGGCGCCCAAGTCACCCCCCTCCCCGTCATCGACATCGACAGCGCCCATAATCACGACTACGCCACCATTATCCGCCAAGCCAACTTCGTCTACCTCTCCGGTGGCCATCCCGGCTACCTCGCCACTACCTTAGCCCAATCACCCGTTTGGGACGCCATTCTCTCCGTCCATCACGCTGGTGGTGTCGTCGCCGGCTGTTCCGCCGGCGCCATGATTATGGGCACCCAAATTTGGGGGCCGGGCGGACAATCCGCTGGCTTTGGACTCCTACCCAACACAGTCATCATCCCCCATTTCAACGAATTCCCCGCCATGCTCGCCCGTATCATGCGCCTTTTCCAACGAAGTTCACTCACCATGATTGGGATTGATGGTTATACGGCGTTGCTTGTGGCGAACGGCCGTTACCACACCCTCGGCCGCCACCACGTCACCATCTTCAACCAAACCGGCTCCCACAAACACCCCGCCGGCCCCATCCCCGCCAACCTTTTCCCCTCACCCTAAACCAAACCCACCAACAAATGAACACTCGTTCATAATTTCACTAATAAATGAACATTCGTTCATTTATTTACGCAACACGATTTGCAAGCCTATCCTCTTTTATCAGCCCGCAACTCCCTTTCGAGGATACTGTCGTTTTTCAACATTTCACTACGAAATTGGCTTCCAAGCCTCCTTCGAGGAGGCGTCTCAACTAGCCCGATGCGTTCACGCTCGGGCGATCCAAGCCTGAACAAGCGTCCTCTTTTCACCAACACAAAAAAATCCCCAAAATCCCCAAAATCCGCGTCAAAATCCACCACACCTATTCAAACCATCCCCCACCTCCAGCCAAACAACCCACTAACCAACAATATAATCCAACTCCACTGCACATCCCGCCCCCCATTTGCATGAGGATAAACTCCGGCCGGAATCCAAACTGTTACTTGATAGCAACCGCTCTGGTTTTTGTAATGTCACACATGGATTCTGATTTTCATCAGAATGACAACACAAAAGTTGCATTATCTATTATCGCCATACTAAATCCGTTATTTTCTCTTGCCCACTTGTAACTTGATACACATCTAAGGTTTCTACCGACATAACATAGATAGACTGAGAACATTCATAATCATCCCAAAATGAGGTACCCTATTTCGTGTAATGCTCCAAACTAATCCCCAAAACCCAACTAATTTTTGGCAACAATTCCATTTTAGCCTAAAATAAACACCTCTCTACATATAAAATAAAGCCCCCTCCCCCCTAACCTCTGAGGTTTCCCCCAACACCCCCTCCAAAAACCCAAACATAACTAAAAACCTCAGAGGTTTCCCCCCACCTCCTTATTAAAATCAAAAGTTTCCCCCCACCCCCTTATCAAAAAGCGAGTAGTGTCCTCATGTCAACACTCATCAACAAATTACAATCCCTCCCCCCCACCCACAAAGCCCTCCTCACCCTCGGCCTCACCCTCCCCATCCCCAGCCTCGGCGTCCTCGCCGGCTTCATCCTCTGGCCCGATACCACCCTCGGCCAAACCATCTACGCCTTCGGCAAACTCTGGCTCCTCGGCTGGCCCCTCAGCTGGCTCTGGTTCGTCGACAAATACCGCCCCCAATGGCATTGGCCCACGAAAGAAATGACCCTCGTCGGCATCGGCCTCGGCCTCGCCATCAACGCCGTCATCCTCGGCGGCTACTGGCTCCTCGGCCCCTACCTCCTCGATACCACCGCCATCGCCACCATGGCTGCCGAAGCCGGCCTCAACAATCTCACCCGCTACATCGCCGCCTTCCTCTTCTGGGTCACCATCAACTCCGCCATCGAAGAAATCATCTGGCGCTGGTTTGTCGTCCGCCAAGCCGAACTCCTCACCAACGCCGCCGGCGCTGTCCTCATCGCCGCCCTCGGCTTCACCGCCCACCACGTCCTCGCCATGCGCCTCTTCTTCGATTGGCCCATGACCATCCTCGCCTCCCTCGGCCTCATCATCGGCGCCTCCCTCTGGTCAGCCACCTACATCCACTACCGCTCCCTCTGGCCCGCCTACATCAGCCACGCCCTCGTCGATATCGCCGTCTTCGGCCTCGGCTACATCTTCATCTTCACCTAACCCACCCACCATCTTGAGCACAATCCCCCCTAAAGGTGGCGCGATTTGTTAAATCGCCAGACCCCCAACTAAACACCCACCCTCACTTCACCAACACACAAAAAATCTGTCCAATCCCCAAAATCCGTGTTAAAATCCACCAAACCCTACCCCCTACACACAATCACAATAGCACATTCCCTACAACTGTCATTCCCGCGCACGCGGGAATCCACTCATAAACCCACCCCATACAAAACATCCCTCATGCCAAACACTCCCCCCTCACATCACCAACACAAAAAAATCCCCCCAATCCCCAATATCCGCGTCTAATCCACCAAACCTAAACAAACCAACCCATCACTCAAGCACACACAACTCGACAAAACACGTTAAAAAACCATAAATTACCTTGACAAAACCTAGCTTTTACGCCAAAATACCATTGTACAACCTGTCCAAATCAGTTTTTTCGTTCGCTGGAGATCAAAATGGAAATAAAACCCGCCTTTTTAGTCATTGCCGACATTAGCGGCTACACCCGCTTCTTACAACTACATACCATGAGCCTCCTCCACGCCGAACAAATTATCACCGAACTGCTCGAAACGGTCATCGATGCCGCTGAACATCCTCTCCAAATTAGTAAACTAGAGGGGGACGCCGTCTTCCTCTACGCCCTCGCCCACGATGATAAACAATCGGCCGCTCACGATATCTGGCAACAAGCCCACGCCTTCTTCACCGCTTTCCAAGAAAAAGCCCAAATGCTTATCGCCTGCAATGAATGCCCCTGCGACGCTTGCCATAACATCGGCCAACTCAAACTCAAGGTCGTCATGCATTATGGCGAAGTCGCCATCAAACGCATCCGCCAATTCGAAGAACTCGCCGGCCGTGATGTCATTCTCGTCCACCGTCTCATGAAAAATAGCATCACCGTTCGTGAATACATCCTCATGACCACCGACTTCCAACAATTCTTACAACCAAATGTCACCGCTGATTGGGAAGAACGCTCCGAACATGTCGACGACCTCGGCCCCGTCCCCATCCTCGTCTACTACCCCCAACACCATATGTCCACCCCCCAACCCAACCCCGATGGCCACCGCCTCGCCCAAGTTAATCGCTTAACCAAATATTCAGTCGCCCGCCTCCGCGGCAAAGAGGAAGAACGGCCGTTCAACAACCTCCCCACCGATACCTCCCTCTCCTGGCGAGACTACATCCAAAGCGCCATCAAAACCATCTGGTGGAACCTCCGCCAAAAACGCCCCTCCTAATCCCCCCCCAAAGGTAGCGCGATTTGTTAAATCGCCACACCTCCAACTAAACACCCACCCTCACTTAACCAACATTAAAAAAATCCGTCCAATCCCCAAAATCCGCGTCTAAACCCACTCCCAACTTGAGTTTGGCCTTTTCAAGCAAACCCAAGTACGCTTACTATCAAAATAAGCGCAAAAAATAAAATGATATTTGCCAAAAAAGCTTAAAAACGACCTGTTTTTAGGCTTTTTTGCTTTAAACTCTTGCCGAAGCAA
>DATHYN010000334.1:0-4326 GCA_035459145.1 Anaerolineae bacterium
ACCGCTCCTTCCCCCGCGCCACTGCCGCCGCCCGCACCCCCGCTTCAACCGACATCAACCCCACCCGCGCCTGCCACCGCACCGCCGGTGACTCATCCCCCAACGCCAGCACCATCCCCTCCACATCGCCCGCCGTCACCGCCGCTTGCACCCGCGCCAACCGCAACGGCAACCCCTCGGCCGCTAACACCGGCCCCGCTCCCCGTGACACCCCCTCCTCCCGTTCCACTCTCTGCTCCCGCAAACGCGTTAACCGTGCCTTCCGCGCCTCCTTCTCCCCCAATGATAACAAATCCATGCCGGGTAACGGCCGTTCCTTCTCCGTCGGTAACGACGCTACCGTCTGCCACAACACAAAATCCTCCGGCTCAACCCCCACCTGCCCCCACAAACCCGCCTGCTCTAAACCAAACGCCAACCTCTGCAATACATACGCCACCTCCCGTCGCTCCCCCTCACTCTCACCCCACCATTGGGCAAAATACCGTTCTAACCGCATCTCCCGCACCAACGTCGCCACCATCAACGCCTCCCCCGCCGTCCACGCCGACGCCCCCTCCCGCAACAAATGCGCCAACCGCCGCACCGCTTGCAACGTCTCCCCCGCTTTCGCCTCACTCAAAAATGGTGACAATGGCTCATCCGCCGTCGCGTACAAATACAACTGCCCTTTTGCCCGCGTCAACGCCACATACAACAACCGCCGCTCCTCTTCAATATTATCCGCCTCCCACCCGCCAAACGGTATCGTCTCCTGATTACACCCCGGCACCACCACCAACTCCCACTCCCGCCCCTTCGCCCGATGAATCGAACTCAAGGTCACCACATCCCCCTTATCCCCCTTTTTCTGTCCCACCGCCGCCTCTCCCAACCCCTTTAAATGCCCCATAAAGCTGATAAAATCCCCCTTCCCCCGCGCATACTCAATAAACGCTTGCACACTCGCCGCTCGGCCCGCCCCAACCTGCGCATTACCACTACTCTCCCGCCAAAAATCAAGATAAGCCAACCGCGCCACCAACTCACGTAACACCCCCGCCGCCTCCCCTTCCAACGACCCCGCCAACCAACTCAAATCATCAGCCAGATATTCAAACGACTCTACCAACCATTTCTCATCCGCACTTTCCGCCAACTGCTCCAACTGTGGCGACAACGCCCGCCCACTCCGCATCATCCGCGCAATCCGATTACGCCACTGTTTCGATAAATACCGCTTCGGCCGATTTGCTAACTGAAACCAAGCCGCTATCGCCTGCTCCGTCATCCCCCCCGTCACCGCTTGTCCCGCCAACAACCGCGCTTCCCACCACGCCAAACGCCCATACGCTACCAATGTCTGAATCTCTAAACGTTCATAAAATGGCTGACTCACCCAATACGGCACTTCCGCTTGAATCAACGCCTGCTCAATCACTGGTGTCTGCGCATAGACCCGCACCAACACCGCCATATCCTGCCACCCCAACCCCTCTTTCTTTCCCCGCTCCAACGTCGCTACCACCTGTGCCCCCATCCCCCCTAAATCTGGCGCAATCACCAACTCCGTCTGTCCAGCCAACCCTTTCGTCAACTGCAACCGCTTCGGCCGCCGACTCTTATTATTAACAATCACCCGATTGGCTAACACCAACGGCCCCGCCGGACACCGAAAATTATCATCAATCACATACGTCTTGCCCCCATACTTCTCCGCAAACGATAACAAAAACGTGGGCCGCGCCCCCCGCCACTCATAAATCGTCTGATCATCATCCCCAATCACCATATAGTTCCGATGCTCGGCCACCAACGCATCCAAAATCGCCGCTTGCGCCTGATTCACATCCTGAAACTCATCCACCATCACCCCGTCGTACCTTCCCGCCACCGCCATCAACACCTCGTCATGCCGCATCAACAACTCCCACCCCAACACCAACATATCATCAAATGTCACCACCCCCATCTCCCGCCGCGTCCGTTCATAAAGCTGATACAAATCCAAATACCAATCTAACTTCGCCGAGGGCGCCTTCGCCTCCCCCGCTATCGCCACCGCCTCGGCCGGCAACCCCTTCGGCACCCCCTCCGCAAATAACAAATTACCCTTACACCCACCCACATAATCTAAAAAATCAGCCTGATCCATCCCGTCTAACTCATGCTTATACCACACATCCTCCCGCCGCGCTCGCGCCAACGTCGCATACAACACCTGCCGATCACTCTCCTCCCCACTCTTATCCAACGCCCACCCCTCCGCTACCCCCAACCCCACCGCTTCCTTAATAATATCCCGCCCCAACGAATGCAACGTCCGCACATCCACCCGCCGACAAGCTGGCCACGGCCGCAACGCCTCGCGCAAATCCGTCACATTCTCCCGCCCAAACGACGTCGCCAAAATCCGCTCCGCCGGCCACACCCCCTCCGTCACCAACCGCCCAATCCGATGCACCATCGCCGTCGTCTTCCCCGCCCCCGCCACCGCAAACACCAACGCTGGCCCTTCACCATGCGCCACCACCGCCCCCTGCTGTGCCGTCAACGCCACCTTATCCATTCTCAATTTCCTTCAACTCATACCATTTCATAGCTACAGTATGCCAAAAAACCCCCATTCTGGCAAAATCTCCCCAAAAAACTAATTTTAAAATAGATGGAACTTTTCCCGTCCCCCCATCGTCTTATATACAGCGCGGACAAAAATAAACAAATTTTGCCCGCACCAACATGGGTAGCCAATACTAATTTTACCAACCTTTAAAATGTGCTGTTCCGATGACAACTGTCTGCCGGTCTCTCCCCCCCTGCCTACCTCTCACCCTCGCCAGCAACACGCATCGAACACCATGAAACCAACATTCATTTTATAAAAGGAAAGAACAATGTTCACTCAATTACGAAAAATTCTCTTATTAACCATTTTTACCCTCCTCATCGCCGCCTGCTCCGCCACCACTGACAACCCCGATGCTGAACCCCCTGCCGCTAACGGCAATAACACCAATACCGGCAACCCCGTCTCCCCCGATGAACTCGCCCCACCACCCAACGATGCCGCTGTCAGTGGCATGGTCGATGATAACAACCAACCTCCCGCCCCCAACGAAGGCGCTCCACCTACCAACGATGCCGCCGTCAGTGGCATGGTCGATTCCAGCTTCAACCCCCTTCTCAGCACCGAATGGCTCCTTAGCGCAATGATCACCGCCGACGGCCCCCAAAAAATCCCCTACGAAGTCACCCTCCTCATGCCCGAAGGCACCAAACTCAACGGTAACTCCGGCTGTAACTCCTACTCCGCCCAATTCACCCACGAAAACGGCTCCATCACCATCAATCCGATTATGCAAACGATGATGGCCTGCTTCGAAGACGACCGCATGCTCCTCGAAAGCACCTACACCGCCGCCCTCCAAACCGCCCACAGCTACACCATCGACAACGATACCCTCACCATCTTAACCGCGGACGGCCAACTCGTCTTCACCCGCATTATCCCCCCACCACCAGCCTCCTTAACCAACACCGTCTGGCAACTCCATACCCTCACCGCTGCTGACGCCGCCCGCTCCCTCTTTGCTGGTACCGTTGTCCACCTTATCTTCAATGAAGATGGCACCGCTTCCGGCTTTGCCACCTGCAATAACTTCGCTACCAGCTACACCGTCGAAGATGACCAACTCCAATTCGCCCCTATCGCCGGGCAGTTAGCCCTCTGTGCCAATGAAGATTACAACCAGCAAGAAAGCGAATTCTTAGCCGCCCTCGGCCAAGCCACCAGCCATCGCATCGACGGCAACCAACTCACCATCATCCACCCCGATGGCACCCTCCAATTCAGCGCCCAACCAGCACTCACCGCCGAACCATTTCTCAATACCAACTGGCAACTCACCAGCTGGATCCACCAAGGCGAATGGCGTGATATCGTGGGCCAAGAGCCATTAACGGCCGTTTTCACCGCTGACCAAATCAACGGCACCACCGGCTGCAACAACTTCTTCGGCTCCTACACTACCAATAACGGCACCCTCACCACCGACATCCTCGCTACCACCCGCCGCGCCTGCCTCGATGACGCCGCCATGGCCCAAGAAACAGATTTCACCACCGCCCTCGGCCAAACCACCCACCACATTCAACTCGACGCCGAAACCCTCACCCTCTTCACCCCCAACAACACCTTCTTCTTCAACCCCGCCCCCTAACCCTTCCTAGGTAGTGCGATTTGCTAATTTGCTAAATCGCACTACCTACTCCCCCCAACCCCCTCAATCGATCAACACCAAAAAATCCGCCCAATCCCCAAAATCCGCGTCAAATCCCACCAAACCT
>DATHYN010000335.1:0-1044 GCA_035459145.1 Anaerolineae bacterium
TCTTTCCGGAAGATCTCTAAACCAACGCGCCCCACCACCACATCTTCCGGAAAGATACTCCTCCCCTCACTCCTTCAACACCCCCGGTAAATAAACCGACCAACTCACCGGCTCCACCTCCTCATCATCATTCCCAATAACGCCTACCCCCATATTATCAATTAACACGCCACCCTCGGCCCCACTCAACAACAACAAAACGGTCTCATCACTCTCCACATCATAATCACAGTAAACCAATACCGGCACCAACACCGCTTGCTCCCCAATCTGCCAAGTGATCGTCCCATACCCTCCTTCATAATCTTCTCCTGCCGTTGCTGTTCCCTCCGTCAATAAATAATCAACCGTGACCACCTCCTCGGCAGCCTGCGTCAAAGTCACCGTAAACCAAGCCGTTGTCGCTCCCTCATGCCCCTCCCAAATAAACCAATCGACCACCTCAATTTGATTCGCCGCATCACCGTCTAAAATCGTCCCCACAACTTCAGTACTTTCCAACCAAAAACGCTCACGCCCACCCACAGCTAAAACAACCGTCTCCGTCTCTTCAGCTACATTATCATTAACCACCGGTATGCTCCAACTTACCTCGCTCTGATTCGGCGGTACAACCACACTCCCTGTCCGATACAAATAATCGCTATCAACATCGGCCGTGCCCCCCACCGTCGTGTAAAACAACGTCCGTGTCACCAACGGCAAGCTACTCAAGGTAACGGTAAAGGGCAAGCTGGTTAAACCGTTATTCCCTTCCATAATCGTGCCCCCCTCAACGACACCCATAACATCGAACGCTTCGACAGCACCACTGTCACAGGCCGAGGCGAAGGGCCGAGGTAACCCTCGGCCATCAACAGCCATCTCCTCACCACACCCATTAACCCCCACCGGAATAATATCCCGCCATATCGCTTCAATATTAGGGTAATGTGTTGGCACTACCCCACCCGGCGTCATCGGGCCACCATTATCACCCAACGGCTCAACACCGACGGCCACACCTTGTATATCTCCCTCGGCCACAAAACCACACCCCCAATC
>DATHYN010000336.1:0-7196 GCA_035459145.1 Anaerolineae bacterium
ACGGTATTGGATTTTGGGACGGGGGTGTTTACGGGGGAGGCGCGTTATTTGGAAGTGGCGGTGAGATCAGGGGGGAGTGGTGTGTATACGACATTGACGCCACGACAATCGTTGACGATTGTGCCTTATGCGGGATTTGCCGTGAGTAGTGATTGGAACGGGATATTGAATGTGCCGACGGATTTGGCGGATGGGGATGATGATACGCAGTATGGGGTGGGATATGGTTTGAGTTTAACGGGCACGACATTAGCGGTTATAACGGATACGATTCAGCAACGGGTGAGTGGGGAATGTGAGGTAGGGATGGCGGTGCGGGCAGTGAATGAAGACGGGACTGTTGAGTGTGGTTTTACGGAACCGATCGGTAATTATCCGGTGTTTGGTTATTATACGGCGACGATACCAGGTAGTAGTGGGATTTTTGATGTGGCGGTTACGATTGGTATCGATGGGTTGCCAATCATTGCGTACAATGAGTTTGGTTTGCAGGTGGCTCATTGTGAAGATTTGCGTTGTAGTCAAGTGATCACGAATACGGTTGATGGGTATGATGCGAATGCTGGTCGGTATTTGGATATAACGATTGGTTCTGATGGGATGCCGATTATTGCTTATTTTGATGCGCGCCGAACGGCATTGAAAGTGGCACATTGTGATGATATTTATTGTAGTAATGCGACGGTGACGATGCTTGATAATCGGGATGTGGTGGGGGAAAAGCCGCAGATTACGATTGGTTCTGATGGGTTGGCGATCATTAGTTATTATTATCGGACTGGGGGGGAGATTTATGTGGCTCATTGTGATAATGTGGTGTGTAGTAGTGCCACATTGGCAACGATTGGAGCTGGGTATCTTTTTTCGTCGATTACGATTGGAACGGATGGATTGCCGCTAGTGGCCTTTAATACGACATTGAATCGGCTGAGTTTAGCCCATTGTACGGATGTGCGTTGTAGTGGAACAACGATAGCGACGACGACGGCATCGGGTAATCATTTGGGGATTACAATTGGAGCGGATGGATTGCCAGTGATTAGCTCGGCCAGTGGGGTTTTTTCGATAACACATTGTGATGATGTGTTGTGTTCGAGTGTGAATACGGTGACGGTGGATAGTGGCTCTAGTTTTTATGAGTCAGCGATTGTGATTGGGGCGAATGGATTGCCGTTGGCGGCCTATTTGGATGTTACTAGTGATAGTTTGAAGGTGGTGCAATGTCAAGATTTGGCTTGTAGTGTGTGGCAGTTAATGGTGTTTGAGGTTGGTGAGGCCGATACGGCAACGGCGTTGGCGGTGGGGATGGATGGGTTACCGATAATGGCTTATTATAATTTGGCGGAGGATTTGGTGACGATGCGGCGGACGATGTTGGGGAGGGGGTATTATAAGCGTTAAGGTGGGGGAGGGGGGAGTTTTTGGTTATGAGACCTCAGAGGTTTTTGGGTTGTTAGGGTGGGGAGGGGGTTGGCGTTGAAACCTCTGAGGTCGGGGAGGGGAGGGATGTGGGGTTGTGGGAATGGGGGATGTCAATTATACTTTTGGTTATGATTACTTTTACGATTAAACCAGTTGATCAGAGCTTGGCGGTGGCGTTGCAGGCTAAAATAGATAATAAGACGAAACCAGTGGGGGCGTTGGGTGAGTTAGAGCGGATGGGGATGCAGGTGGGATTGATACAGGGGACGTTGAATCCGCGGTTGGAGAAGCCGACGTTGGTGTTGGTGGCGGGGGATCATGGGTTGGTGGCCGAGGGGGTGTCGGCTTATCCGCAAGAGGTGACGTATCAGATGGTTTATAACTTTTTGGCGGGGGGAGCGGCGGCGAATGTATTGGCACGGCAGAATGGGATTGAGGTGGTAGTAGTGGATGCGGGGGTGAATTATGATTTTGGGGAGATTGAGGGGTTGGTGGGGGTTAAGATTGGGTATGGGACGAAGAATGCGGCCGAGGGGGCGGCGATGTCACTACAGCAGTTGGAGGCGGCGTTGGTGGCGGGGGCGCGGATTGTGGCTGATTTGGCGGCGGAGGGGTGTAATGTGGTGGGATTTGGGGAGATGGGGATTGGGAACACATCGGCGGCGGCGTTGGTGATGAGTTTTTTGATGGGGGTGCCGGTGGGGGAGTGTGTGGGCCGAGGGACGGGGGTGGATGATGAGGGATTGCGACGGAAGGTGGCGGTCTTGGAGCGGGTGAAACGTTTGCATGATGAGCGGGGGGTGGGGTTGAGTGAGGGGGAACCGGGGGCGTGGGAGGTGTTGGCGGCGGTGGGTGGGTTTGAGATGGTGGTGATGGTGGGGGGGATGTTGGCGGCGGCGCAGGCGGGAATGGTGATTTTGGTGGATGGATTTATTGCTACGGCCGCCTTTTTGGCGGCGGCGACGGCTTATCCAGCGATTAAAGGGTATGGTATTTTTGCGCATGTGTCGAATGAGCAGGCGCATGGGCGAATGGTTGAATATTTGGGGGGACGGCCTCTATTGGATTTGGGAATGCGCTTGGGTGAGGGGTCGGGGGTGTTGGCGGCGTATCCGTTGGTGGCGAGTGGGGTGGCGATATTGAATGAGATGGCGTCGTTTGGGGAGGCGGGGGTGGCGGAGAGGGAGGGGGGAGGTTAGTTTAGCTTGAGGGGAGGCGTGGTTTGTATTAGGGTTGGTGGATTTTGACGCGGATTTTGGGGATTTTGGGGATTTTTTTTGTTGACGAGGAAAGGAAGGGTGTTTGGCTGGAAGGGTGGTGATTTGGTCAAAAGTGGGTTACAGTTTGGGTGGTTTTTACTGCGATGACGCAGATTGTTTGGTAAATAATGGAGGTGATAGATGGCGAAGGCTGAAGCGAGAGAGATTGGGACGGAGATGGGGTATCGGACTGAGTATGTGACGGTGAAGGGGGCGCGGATGGCGTATGTGGCGGCGGGGGAAGGGGAGCCGATTTTGTTTTTGCATGGAACGCCGACATCGAAATATTTATGGCGAAATGTGTTGCCATGGTTGGAGGGTTTGGGGCGGGTGATTGCGCCTGATTTGATTGGGATGGGAGAATCGGATAAGCCGGCGCTTACTTATCGGTTCCATGATCATTATGCGTATTTGTGCGGGTTTATTGAGGCGTTGGGGTTGGATAAGATGACGTTGGTAGTGCATGATTGGGGGTCGGGGTTGGGGTTTAAATTTGCGGCGGAACATGCGGAGCGGATAAAGGGGATAGCGTTTATGGAGGCGTTGGTGAAGCCGATGGTGTGGTCTGATTTTCCGGTGCAGTTTCGGTTGGGATTTAGGTTGATGCGGATGCCGGTGATTGGGTGGCTGATGGTGAGTGTGGGGAATGTGTTTGTGAAGCAGATTTTGCCGGCGGCGATTGTGCGGCCGTTGCGTGATGAGGAGAAAGCGGTTTATGCGCGGCCTTATCCGACGATTGAGAGTCGGAAAGCGGTGCGGATGTGGCCGTGTGAGATTCCGATTAATGGTAAGCCGGCGGATATGCAGGCGGTTGTGGCCGAGTATAGCCGGTGGTTGCAGGAGACGGATGTGCCCAAGCTGTTTTTTTATGCGACGCCAGGGGCGATAATTAATGAGAAGGATGTGGCGTGGGTGGAGGCGAATTTGTCTAATTTGACATCGTATCATATGGGGGAGGGGGTGCATTTTGTGCAGGAAGATAATCCTCATTTTATTGGGGAGAAGTTAGCTGAGTGGTATGAGGGGTTGGGGTGATGTTTGAGCGAATTAGAAGGGAGTGGGATGTGTGGTTAACGGCCGTTATGTTCTTCACCCGCATCCCGCTTCCAGCGTGGCTAGGTTATCGGTATGAGGCGGCGCATTTGCAGAGCTCGGCGCGGTATTTTTCGTTGGTGGGGTGGGTCGTGGGTGGTTTTGGCGCGGCTGTGTTTTGGGTGGGGGCGCAGGTGTGGGGGGATGTGGTGGGGGTCGTGTTGTCGATGATGGGGACGATTTTGTTGACGGGGGCGTTTCATGAGGATGGGTTGGCGGATGTGTGTGATGGGTTTTGGGGGGGGATGACGGCGGAGCGGGTGTTAGAGATTATGAAGGATTCGCGGTTGGGGACGTATGGGACGTTGGGGTTGGGGTTGGTATTGAGTTTGAAGGGGGTGGTGTTGGTGGGGGTGGCCGAGGTGGGATTGGTGCCGGTATTGTTATTGGTGGGGCATGTGGTTAGTCGGTGGGGGGCGGGGACATTGTTATATACGGATGAGTATGCGCGGGCGGATGATTTGAGCAAGTCGAAGCCGTTGGCGACGCAGATGACAGGTTGGTCGGTGTTGGTGTTGACGGGGTGGATGGTGTTGGCGGTGGTGACAGCGGGGTGGTGGCGAGGGATGTTGTGGCCAGGGTTGGTGGTGGGGGTGGTGGCCGTGGTGGTGGTACGGACGGTGTTGAGTAGGTGGTATCGGCAACGGTTGGGTGGGTATACGGGGGATTGTTTAGGGGCGGTACAGCAGATGAGTGAGGTCTGTTTTTATTTGGGGGTTTGGGGTGTGGTGAGATAGAGGCTGTTTTCGGGGTAACGGGTGTTGGCTTTGTTGGGCTGATGGTTGAGCTTTGGTGTCTGTTGTAGTAAGATGGGAGCGAGATGAAAGTGCGTGCCAAGAAGTAGCTGGTTTATTATCAAGTTATGAGGTGAGAGATGAATGTTTATTGGGTACGGCATACACGGGTAGATGTGCGGCCGGGCACTTGTTATGGGCGTTTGGATGTGCCCTTGGCGACGACGTTTGAGGCGGATGTGGAGTCTATTTTGGCGCATGTGCCGAGTGGGGGGCTGGTTTTTAGTAGCCCATTGACGCGTTGTCAGGAGTTGGCGGCGGTGTTGGGGGCGGGTTATGAGGTGGATGAGCGGTTGGTGGAGTATGATTTTGGGGAGTGGGAGGGGCGGCCGTGGGCGGAGATTGAGGGCAAGGCGGCCGAGGCGTGGTTTAATGATTTTGTGCACGTAGCACCGCCAGGGGGGGAGAGTTTTGAGCAGTTGGTGGGCCGGGTACAATCATTTTGGGATGAGGTATTATTAGAGCGGGCGGGTAAGGGGGGAGATGTTATTGTTGTGACCCATGTCGGCGTTATTCGGGCGGCGTTGGCGTTAGCGACGGGGATGCCGTTGGTGGGGGTTTTTGCCTTTGATGTGCATTATGGGAGTGTCACCGAGATTGGTTTTTTGGGGACGCATGTGCAGGTACGGGGGGTGAATAAGGTATAGTAGGAGTTTTTTCCTATCGGGGGGAAAATTTACGCTATTATCACACCATAAGCAGACGATTGGCAGTAAGATAAAGGGTAACAGTTATCGGTATTAACTGTTTGCTTTCGTTTAAACAGCTTAAGGAGTAGTTGGTATGGGCCAGCAGATGCGAGTTTTATATGTGGATGATGATGAGGGGCGTGGGGAACGGATACGGTCATGGTTGATGGATCATGATTATCAGATATCGTGGGGGCGTGATGGGGGGCGGGGGGTGACGTTGTATCAAACGGCCGTTCGTGACGAACGGCTCTACGATATGGTGGTCATGGCCGCCACCCCCGACATTTGGCCCTTTTTTTCCTTTTTAGAAGAGCAAGGACCGATCCCGCCCACCATTTTATTGACCAGTTGTGGGCAAGAGCGGTTGGCCTTACAAGGGATGCGTTTAGGGGGGCGGTATACGATTAATTGTGATGAAGGGGGTGTTTATTTAGATTTGTTGTTGATGTATTTGGAACAGCAAAGGCAACAGACTCAATTGATATGGGAGCGGCAGGAAGCGTTACGGGCAGTACAGCGGCGGAATCGGGAGTTACGGTTGTTAAATCAGATTGGGCAGGAGTTAACCACGATTTTAGATTTGAATTTGGTGACACATCGGTTACTGCAGAGGGTGTCGGCGGTATTGGGGACGGATAGTTGTTCGGTGTGGTTGATTGATGCGCATGAAGAGGATGTATTGATCTGTTGGGCGGCGTTTCAACAGCCAGATCAGCCCTCATTGGTAGGGTGGCGGTTAGAGCCGGGGCAGGGGATTGCGGGCTGGGTGGTACAGCGGGGAGAATCGGTTTTGGTATCGAGTGCGGATGATGACAAACGGTTTTTTGATGGGGTGGATATGTTTGTGGGGTCGCAGACGACGAGTTTGTTGACGGTGCCATTGAAGGTGCGAGATACGACGATTGGGGTGTTGGAGGTGATCAATAAGAAAGATGGGGAATTTACAGAGCATGATCAGGTTTTGGTGGAGACGTTGGCGGCTTCGGCGGCGATTGCGATTGATAATGCGCGGATGGTGGGGAATTTACATCAGTATACGTCTGATTTGCAGGCGCAGAATGCGGAGTTGGATGCATTTGCGCATACGGTGGCGCATGATTTGAAGAATCCGTTGACGGCGTTGGTGGGGTCGGCTGGTTTGTTGACCCAGCATGAGGCGCGGATGACGCCGGCGTTGCGGGCGGAGCAGTTGGAGAAGATTTTACGTAATGGGCAGAAGATGGAGAATATTATTAAGGAGTTATTGTTGTTAGCCAATGTGCGTAAGGGGGAGGTGCAGACGGCGCCGTTGCGAATGGGGCGGATTGTGGCCGAGGCGGTGAATCGGTTGGAGCATATGATTAAGGCGTACGAGCCGGAGATTGTGATGCCGGAGGAGTGGCCGACGGCGCGGGGGTATGGGCCGTGGGTGGAAGAGATTTGGGCGAATTATTTGAGTAATGCGTTGAAATATGGGGGGCGGCCGCCACGCATTGAGTTAGGGGCAAACAAGACAGATGACGGCATGATCCGTTTTTGGGTACGGGATAATGGGGGTGGGATTTCGTTGGAGGATCAAGTGAAGTTGTTTGTACCATTTAATCGGTTTAGTCAGGCGACTAAGATTGAAGGGCAAGGATTGGGTTTGTCGATTGTGCGCCGCATTGTGGAAAAGATTGATGGCAAGGTGGGGGTTGAGAGTTTGTTAGGGAAAGGGAGTGAGTTTTGGTTTACATTGCCGGCGGGATAACGGGTTAGGGTGACGGCCAGTTTGGGTCCTCGAAGCGTTGGATTTCGAGGAGATAGCCATTCGGGTCACGTAGGAAACAGTGGTAAATGTTGTATTTAGGGTTGTGTTGAGGCGGCTTGTCGAAGGAGACGTTTTTGGCGAGGAGGTATTGGTACCAATCATCGACATGGGGGGAGACGAGGGTGATGATGATGTGGTCAAGGGTGGG
>DATHYN010000337.1:0-2381 GCA_035459145.1 Anaerolineae bacterium
CAACTCCGCCACCAATACCCCCTCCTCGACATCCAACCCGATAAAGAAAATCAACTCATCGCTCAATTCGATAATTTCCACCTCCACCACGCCCAAACCATCACCCACACCACCACCCTCCCCCAACCAGACCTCACCAACCTCATCAAAATGACCCCCAACTACTGGCACCTTCCCCCAGACACCATCACGGAAATCGAACAAGCCCCCCCCACACCAGTCACCTTTGCCTTCCGTCTACTTATATTTAAACATTAATTTACCACTACCTGAGTTCGGCAATTCGCTCCCACCTCCCAACCAAACACCCTTCCTCAATTCACCAACACCAAAAAGTCCCCAAAATCCCCAAAATCCGCGTCAAAACCCACCAAACCTACCCAATACCAACACCCAACTCAAACGAAGCACACACTTTATCCAATCGCAACCTTCCAAACCAAACACCCCCTCCCCACTTCACCAACACAAAAAAATCTGTCAAATCCCCAAAATCCGCGTCAAAACCCACCAAACATTCTCAAAACAACCCCCAACACACTTCAAAAACTTTCTTACTCCCCCCCCAACAAACCCTACGGCTTCAACAACACCGGCAAATAAGCCGGCCGCGTCACCCGTAACGTGAACGCCCGCCACGCCACCAATCCCCCATCATCTTCAACCTGCACCCGCACCACTGTCGTCCCCGTCCACTCGGCCACCGGCTCCACACTCACATACCGATTCCCCACCAACGTCACCCCCGCCTCAGCCGCCGGACTATTCTCAATCGTATACACCAACTCATCCAGCGCCGACTCCCCATCACTCACATACGCCCACAAATCAATCGCCGCCGTATCCGTCGTGTTTACATTCAATTCCAAATCTGGCAAAGCCGCCATCGTCGGCACCGTATTCCCCGCCGTTGTCACATACACGAAGAAATCATCCACCGCCGTCCCCCCCGCCGGATCCGATACCTGAATCGTCACCGTCGTCTGCCCCATCCAATCTAACGTCGGGCTAATCGCCACCGTATGCGAACCGGTCAAGAAAACGCCCGCCTCAACCGCCGGTGTGTTCGCAATATGGAAACTCAACGCCTCATCCGCAAACTCTAAATCATCCGCATAAACCCATAAATCAATCGCCGCCGTGTTGGTGAAATTCACCGTCACATATTGATCAGGCAAATTACTCAACGTCGGGTTCTGATTGGTCACCGCCACCACAAACTCGGCCGTATCACTCTCCCCTTCCGGATCCGTCACCATCACCGTCACCGTCGCTTGCCCCGTCGCATTCGTCGCCGGATTAATATCAATGTACCGATCACTATCTAAACTAATTCCTAAATTCGCCGGCGGATTGCTCGTAATAGCAAACGTCAACTCTTCATCAGTTGACTCCGCATCCGCCGCAAACGTCCATAAATCAATCGCATTATCAATACTTTGATTCACTAATAACTGCTGACTTGGCACACCAGCTAAACTAGGCGGTGTATTCGGCATCGCCAACACCCACCCCATATCAGCAAAAATCCCCAAAGTCACTGGCCCCGGATTATGATTCGCTTCCCCATTAGCAATCAAGGGCGTCATCAACGCATTAACCGTACCTCGGGGAAAAACACCTTCATCCAAATGCGAATAACTGGAGCCCGATTGCCAGTTTCCTGGCGCATACAGTTGGGGTCGTGTGCCTCCATTCGCCGCCACCGCATTCCCTCCATCAAAATAAATATTTCCACTTGTTAATTGGCCCAATAATGCGGCCGAGGGGTTAGGATACAAACCACTATTTAATAAAGATTGTCCCGCCCCATTCTCCGTAAACCGATCATACACCATTGGCATTGGTGGTGTACCTAAACCCCACGCACCTAAGCCCTCATTATTTAAATACATCGAGCCAGAAAACCCCAGCCCATGCCCTAACTCATGTAAAACAACGCTGACAAAATCATACTCATCAATAGCCGGCGAACCATCCGTCCCAAAATACCACGCTGAAAAGTTACTGCTAAATCGTGCATTAATATCCTGTTCTGGATGCAAATCAATACCCGTTATCCCATTCGCAATCGCAATCGGATAAAACGTACCCGCCTGTGGCGCGCCCCCAAAATCACGTGTCACCCGATGTGGCCCAGCACTGCCCAATACATTCGTTCCTAACGGTGCCCACTCCGCCACCACCTGAATCGGCACCGCTGACGTGATCACTCCCTCCCAAATAGAGACCGCATACGCAAACGCATTTTGGGCCTCAGGTGTCCAACTCCCAACATACTCAACATTAATCGTCGCCCCACCACCTGCAAATTCATCATTCAACCAACTTGGTGGCGCTACCATAGTCGTTCGCTCCTCCGTTTGCTCCGCATAAACCGC
>DATHYN010000338.1:0-10008 GCA_035459145.1 Anaerolineae bacterium
CCCCGAACCAGACGGCTTCATCCCCTACATCACCGTCGACGAAGTCCGCTACAACGACGCCGAACCATGGCCCCTCCCCCCCGACGGCCTCGGCCCCGCCCTCAGCCGCCGCGACCCCTTCGCCTTCGCCAACGACCCCGCCAACTGGCGCACGCAATACAATTGGGCCGACTGGGAACAAAACCCCTCGGCCATCACCCTCACCACCGCCTCCACCGCCTCCCCACCCCCTCACCACCTCCTCCTCATCACCCTTCTATTTATCAGTTTTTTCACCTTAAGGAGACTCTTTTCTCATGACAAAAAATATTCTCGGCCAAACTAACTAACGATGCCCACTCCCCAACAATCAACCCTAGCCGCTGAGCTCCAACAACAAATAACCACCATTCACACCAACCTCACCACCGCCCAACAACACAGCCAAACCTACGCCACCGCCCGCCTCATCTTCTTCTTCCTCACCCTAGGCCTCATCATCCTGCTAGGGTTGAATCTCCAATGGGCCGCCATCGGCGCCACCATCCTCCTCGCCACCACCCTCTTCCTCATCCTCGTCCGCCGCCACGACCAACTCAAACAAACAATCATCGACTACCAAATCGACAGCACCTTTCTCCACCAACAACTCGCCCGCCTCCACCTCAATTGGGACCACCTCCCCCCCACCTCCGACCATGACCTCACCAACCGCACCTCCCTCGAAATCGACTTCGACATCCTCGCCCCCCACGGCCTCCACCGCCTCCTCAACACCACCACCTCCCACAACGCCAGCCAACGCCTCCGCCAATGGCTCAACACCCCCTACCCCGATTACGACACCAGCCACCAACGCCAACAAATCGTCCAAGAACTGCTCACCATCCCCCACTTCCGCCAACAATTCTTCCACAATGCCGCCCGCCTCGCCCACCAACACCACCCCGATAACGACCACCCCTGGCCCGCCGACCAACTCCTCACCTGGCTCCAAAAAACCCCCGATGATTCCGCTCCCCTCCGTCGTGCCCTCAACATCCTCACCCCGCTCGCCCTTCTTAACATCACCCTCTTCCTCCTCAACCTTATCGGCCTCATCCCGCCCCTCTACACCTACACCTTCGTCATCTACGCCCTCATCTTCCTCACCCAAAATCGCCACGCCCGCGCCCTCTTCTCCGCTGCCGTCCATCTCCAACAAACTTTACACCAACTCCAAACCATCTTCCATCAGCTAGCAACTTTTGACTATGCGCAAACTCCGCACCTCGGCCACCTCTGCACCCCCTTCCACCACCCCAGCCAACGCCCCTCCCAACACCTCCGCCCCCTCAATCGTGTCGTCACCGCCGCCGGCCTCCGCAGTCACGGCCTCATCTGGCTCATCCTCAACACCATTCTCCCTTGGGACATCTACTTCGCCTACCGCCTCAACCAAATCCGCAACCAACTCACCCAACTCCTCCCCCCCCTCCTCGACCGCTGGTTCGACCTCGAAACCCTCCACGCTCTCGCCAATTTCGCTTACCTCCACCCCGATTACACCTTTCCCACCCTCCACCCCCAGCCAGAGCCACCTAACAACCAACCACCTCTAACCGCCCACACCCTCGGCCACCCCCTCCTCCCCACCAACCAAAAAATTAGCAACGACTTCACCATCAACCACCTCGGCCAAATCAGCCTCATCACCGGCTCCAACATGGCCGGCAAAAGCACCTTCCTCAAAACCCTCGGCCTCAACCTCGCCCTCGCCTACGCCGGCGCTCCCGTCAACGCCACCCAGTTCGCCACCATCCCTTGGCGCCTCGCCTCCTGCCTCAAAATCACCGACTCCGTCGCCGATGGTATCTCCTACTTCTACGCTGAGGTTCGTTGCTTGCAACATTTGCTGGCCGAGCTCAACACCCAACACCCCTACCCCGTCCTCTTCTTCATCGACGAACTCTTCCAAGGCACCAACAACCGCGAACGCCTCCTCGGCAGTCGGGCCCTCATCCAAGCCCTCGCCGCCAAATACGGCGCCGGCCTCGTCTCCACCCACGACCTCGAACTCACCCAACTCGAAGAAACCGTCCCCGGCCTCCGCAACCTCCACTTCCGTGAAGAAATCATCGACCAAAAAATGGTCTTCGATTACAAACTCCACCCCGGCCCCTGCCCCACCACCAACGCCCTCAAAATCATGGCCCTTGCTGGCCTCCCCATCCCCGATACCCCTCCCTCCACCTAAATTAACCTGAGTTCGACAATTCACAGCTCTCCTCCAAACGTCATTTCGAGCGGAATTTTACCCGCCCTCCCCCTTTGGAACGTACCAATCGCCAAAGGGTAAAATGGAGTCGAGAAACCTACCCTAAAAATACCCCAACCAACCCTTACACCGGCTTAATCAATTAAAACTCAGGTTAAATCAACTCGGTAACCAATCCTCCTCCTCCATCCCCAACAACCGCTGCACATCATTCACATGATGCAAATTATGATACACCGTAAACAACAAAATCTCCCGCACCGTCATATTCCCCAACAACGGATGCGGCAACTGATACGTATCCAACTGCTCCTCAGACCAACTTTCCATCCCCACTAACAACTGTTCATTTTTCGATTGCCACTTGTCTAAAATACGCGCCCGCTCGGCCGCCGTCTCCTCCGTCACCTGTGGCAAAAAACCACCCGTCGCCACGCCCCCACCCGCCAACGCCTCATCCACGTACGTATGCCGTACCTCCGGCAATGAGCGCGACACATGCTTCGCCTTCCCAAACTGCGCCCGCAACACCATCTTCGGCGCCCGCAACGCCTGCACCACCGGACTCGCCGACTTAATCAAATGCACTAAATTCTCCGCCGGCGACCACACCCCATCCTCCCCCTCAAAAAACCGCTCTTCCTCAATCTCCGCAAAAAAATCATGCACCGCTCCCACCTCAGCCCGCAAAGTCGCTGCTATCTCTACCCGTGTATATGGAATCTCAAATGGAGGTTTCATTACCTTACTCCTTTCTTCTCTCATCAACAAATTGGAATGAATCAATAATCGTTGTTATCATCGGTTCAATATTTTCGTTCAAATCATCCACTCGCAATATCTTTACCCAATAAATATTATCACCATTCATCAAATAGAAAAACTCAATCACTCGACACAACAAGCAAAAACCCCCATAATCCCCAAAATCCGCGTCAAAACCACCAACCCTACTCAAACCACCCCCTAACTCCAGCATATACATATGCGACATACTTTAAAACCTCCTCAATATCCCTACCCAAACCAGCCAAACCCTGTTATCCTAATTATACTAAACTTTATAAGGAGTCTAATCACCATGAATAATCAAACCACCCCCTACACCCTTTTCCAACACGCCCCCCGCGTCACCCTAGAAACCGTCGCCCACGAAACCATCCTCCGCCACGCCGATACCGGCGTCTATACCACCCTCGACGACCTCGGCCAACAACTCTGGTCACAACTAGACGGCCACACCCCCCTCAACGACATCGCCATCAACATCGCCACCAGCCAAAACCGCAAAGTAGCCAACCTCATCACCGCCATGCGCCACCTCGCCACCACCCCCAGTGGCACCCACGCCGCCCTCCACCAACTCGCCGAGGAATACAATGTCGAATACCAATTCATCACCACCCATCTCCACCAACTCGGCGGCCCCCACGGCGATGATTACGCCACCGGCCTCCTCAGCGAATTCGCTGTCACCGATAACGAAATCTTAGGCCAAATCATCACCCTCGCCCAAAATTTAGCCCAAGATAACTGGATCATACCCGTCAAATAACCGCCCCAAAGCGCAAAATGTACCCATTGCAATCCAAAATATCAAACTCCTGTCGCCCCCAGGGATAACGTTGCAACGGCCGTTGAACCACCACCCCCTTCGCCACAAACCGCTCATAATGTGCCGCCAAATCACCATCAATATGCATATACAACGCCACCCCCTTCTCCCCTTCACCCATCTCTCCCGCCGTTAACTGTATCCGTGCCCCGCCCGTTGACCAGTTCGCCCAAGCCACAACCGCATGCACCGGCGGCTCACCATACAATAATTCAATATGGAAACCAAGCTGATCACGGTAAAAAACGGCCGTTTCCCCCACATCCCCCACCGTCAACACCGGCTCCAAACCATAACAACCAATCTCCTCCGCTTGCCCATACCACCGCTCCGCCGATAACCCATACACCCATTTCCGATGCGGCCCCTCATCATGCCCATACCGCATATTAAGCTGACCCCGCCGCAAAAACCCCACCCGCCGCGCCAACCCCAACGAAGCCACATTTAACTCATGAATCCATAACTCAATCCGCGCCAACCCCAACATCTCAAACCCATAACCAACCGCCCGTTGCACCGCCTCACGCCCTAACCCCTGCCCCCAAAACTGCCGACCCAAAATATACCCCATACCCGGCACCCCCACATTTCCCAAATACCCCACCATCCCAATCACATCCTGCTTCTCACGCCGTACAATACCCCACCAATGCGCTTCTGGTTGCGCCATCAACCCCTCAATCATCTCCGCCGTTACCCCCTCATCCTCATGCGGCAACGTCTCCCAATACCGCATCACTTCCTCATCACGAAACACAAACCACAACTCATTCGCCATCGATACCCGCAACGGCCGCAATATTAAACGCTCCGTGCTCACTTCCTGCAACTCATGCTTTCTCATCTCAAACACCTCTCATCTTAATCTTCAAAAACCCACATTTCCCGCAAACTCGTCATAAACAGCCACCAAAACCAGCCCTTCAACCACCCCTTCTCTCCTCGACATCACCCCCCAAATATGCTACCATATCCCCATGAACAAAAAACCAACCCCACCTTTCATGATCTACGACGGTGACTGCGGCTTTTGAGAAAAATCCGCCCGTCTCGTCGAGACGCTCACCAACAACCGCATCGAACTCCACCCCTGGCACGCCATCCCTGACACCATGGCCGCCCTCGGCCTCACCGACGAAGACGGCCTCGCCAAAGCCTGGTTCATCGACCATAACAACAACCTCACCGGCGGTGCCGAAGCCATCAATCACGCCCTCCGCTACGTCTGGTGGGCCAAACCCCTCACCTACCTCTACTACCTACCCGGCATCCGCCAACTACAAAATTACATCTACCAATGGATCGCCGATAACCGTTACCGCCTCCCCGGCGGCACCCCCGCCTGCCAACTCCCTCCTACTCCAACAAATCCTCCTCCCCCGAACGCAACTGCCACAACTTCAACGCCAGATGAAACGCCAACCTAATATCAGCCACATCTAAATCCCGCTCCGTTAACTCCTGAATCCGCTCCAACCGATACAATAACGTGTTCCGATGAATAAATAACGATGACGCCGTTTGGCTAATATTCCCATGATGCTTAAAAAATGCATCCAACGTCTGCAACAAATTACTCCGATGCTGCTGATCATACGTGATCAATGGCCCCACCATCGCCTGCACAAACTCCTGCACCGCCTCCATATCCTCTAACTGCACCAACAACCGATACACCCCCAACGTATCAAACTCCACCAACTGATCATACACCTGTAACCGCCCCCCCAACTGCATCGCCTGTGCCGCCCGTTCATGATACTGTGGCCACGCCTCCAATGAATCTGCCGGCCCCGCCAACCCCGCCACAAACCGTGCCTTCGGATAAGCCGCCGCCACCTCCTCCTGCAACCGCCGCACCACATCATGCGCCAACGTCATATCATTCCCATCCCGCAACGCTTGAAATACACATACATGCACATCACCATACACATGCACCAACGACGGCCGTTTATGCGTCGATAACACCCAATTTACCAACGTCTCCAACCGCCGAATCGATGGTACCTCCCCCGCCTCCACATCCCACCGCAACGTAATGATCGCATGAGGCCAATTCGTCTTATGATCCAACCGCGTCGATAACCGCTTAATCTCCGCACTCGGCAACCTCTGCGCCAATAACCCCTCCAAAAAATTCCCCCGCAACGCCTTCTTCGCTTCACTCACCGCTTTCGCCCGCGCCATCTCTAACGCACACGCCGCCGCCCCATGCTCCACCGTCAAACTGTCCAATAAATCAAAATCATCCGCCGACGCAATCAATGATAAATACCCCCGCGCCCTATCCCCCGATACAATCGGGCTAATCAACCGCGTTAAATTACTCTTCGGCAACGGCTGATGCCAATGCGACTGCTGTGTCCGCGCCGCTAACTTCCGATTCTGCAACGCACTCGGCAAATTATCCCTCTGCAACAACACCGACCACAACTCCTCTAAATCACCCTCCCAATACGATGGCGCCTCAAACGCCTGCACATCCAACCGCTTATCCTGCACCACCACCAACTTACCCGTCAACTTCGAAATCACCGCCGTCATCGCCTCCAACCCCTGCCCCTCCCGCGACATCTCCGATAACTGCCGATACAACTGCATCCCCCGCTCCGCCGTCTGCGCCTGCCGATCCACTAACAAGGCCGCCACCGCCTGATGAATATCCCGTACCGAGGCTAACTTCTCAACCACAAACAACGGTAAATCTAATTCCTCCGCTTTCGCCTGCACCTCGGCCGGCACGCCCCCCTTCCGCTTCCCCTTCTTCCCCCCACCCATAAACAACACCAACCCCACCGCCCGCTTCGCCAATACCTCTAATCCCGCCTCCCACTCCTCCAACGTTAAATCAGCCTGCAATACCGGTGGCACCAACACCAAATCCCCTTCATTCACCTGCGTCTCAAACGCATCCCAAGTTACCAGCAAAGAGACCCACTCCACCGGCCGTCGTGTCGCATCCGCGCCCGTTAACATCGTTGTACTCAACGGCAAAGCCAATCGTAATACATCACTAATCGTCACTGCATTTAACTGTTCTAATGACCATTCACGCATAATGTGTCTCTGGTTCCTCTATTAATGGGGCCGCCACCAACGCTTGTCGTGGTAACCATACTACAAATGTCGCCCCCGCTTCTGGACTACTAAAAACTTCAATCTCCCCACCATGCTGCTGCACAATCAACTGACAATTGGCTAAACCTAGCCCCGTCCCCTTGTCCGGATCCTTCGTCGTATAAAATGGCTCGAAAATATGGGCTAATTGCCCGTCACTAATGCCTGGCCCATTGTCTTGAAAAACAATCTGGACATGCTCACCCGTCGGCCCCAACCGCGTCACAATCTCAATCTGCCGTTCCCCCTCCGGCTGGCTCAACAACGCATCCCGCGCATTGACCACCAAATTTAACCACACACTCTTCAAATGCTCCCAACTAGCCACCACCACCGGCAAATCATCCGCCCACTTCGTGACCACCTCCACCCCAGCCCCATTCAACTGATACGTCACCAAATGTAACGCCGCCTGCACCGACTCATTAACATCCCCTTCCTGAAACTGATAATGCTCCCGCCGCGAAAAAGTCAACAAATTCTGCACCACTTTCGCCGCCCGATCCCCCGCCTTGACAATAATATCAACCGCCTCATAATTCTCATCTTTTTTATCCATCACCATCTGCAAAATCTGCGCATTCCCATTAATCGCTGTCAACGGATTATTAATCTCATGCGCCACCCCCGCCGCCAACTGACCAATCGCCGCCAATTTACCCGCCTGCAAGACCGATTGCTCTAAACGTCTCCGTTCCGTCCGCTCCTGCCACATCACCACCACCCTCGGCGGCTTGCCCCGCTGAAACTCAATCGGATACGCATTCACCTCCCACTCCCGTGACATATGCACCGCCTCATCCACCCAGCGCACAAACCACGCCTTCGATTCCCCCCCATCCCGCAACATCGCCGCCACCTGACAATGCTTACACGGCGTCCGCCGCCCATAAAAAACTTGAAAACAGCTCCCTTCTGTCAGCTTCTCCGGCGCTTTCCCCACTTCATCCCCTTTCGCCTTATTGACCGCCACTAACTGCCACCGATGATCAATCATATAAATCGGCTGTAAAATCCCGTCCAACACCGCTTGAAATGTATTCCGGCTCTGTGCCACCTCTTTCTGCCGCACATGCACATTCTGAAACAATACCGCATTCTCCGCCGCCCGACTAATAATATTGCTCAACGATGTAAACAACCCCACATCAACCACACTAAACTGCTGTTGCTCACCATGCCACGCCACCAACACCCCTAACGGCTTACCCCGCATCGTTAACGGCGCCGCCACCAATGCCCCCACATCCCACTCGGCCGGCACATCCCGCCCCACCACAAACCCCTCCTCCCCAATCTCATTAAACAATCTCTGCTGTTTCATCGCAAATACCGACCCCACCAACCCCTCACCAATCCCCACCGCCGCTAAGCCGCGCTCAAACCCCACCCACTCCTCACACACCAACGGCCCCCGACTCCCCTTCTGTACATACACCGCCGCCCCCGCCACCCCCAACACCTGAACCGCCCCCCTTACCCCCGCTCGCCATACCGGCCCCACTTCTAACGCCGCCGTCACCCGTTGACTCACCTCATCTAACAAACCCAACTTATGCGCCTGCGCCTGCAACTGCTTCTCTAACTGCTTCGTCCGTAAAATCGTCTTCACCCGCGCTAATAACTCCTGCGGATGATACGGCTTCGTAATATAATCATCCGCCCCCGCCGACAACGCCTCCACCATTTCATCCCGCCCCGATCGGCCCGTTAACATCACCACCCGCGTATACCGCAACACCGGATGCTGCCGTAACCACCCCAATACCTCCAACCCACCCATCAACGGCATATTCATATCCATCAACACCAAATCAACCCCCTCTTCCCCTGCCGTCAACGACTGCTGCAAAATCTCTTTCGCCTCCTCCCCGTTAAACGCCTTTGTAATCCGATACCCCTCACTCCGTTGCAAATAATCATGCAACGAATGAACAATTTCCGGTTCATCATCAACAACCAGCACATGTGCTGGCGTCATTGCCTCATTCGGTGTTGGTATCACCATGCGTCTCTCTCTCTTTTTGTACCCTCCTCTGGAGGAGGGCACACTCGCCATTAAAGAAGCTAATAGCTACCCCATAAAGGTATAACCATGCCCTTGAATCGTCCGAATATACGTCGGCTTACTCGGTACATCCTCAATCTTTTCCCGTAAATTCTTAATATGCGCCCGCACCAACTCCGGACTACCCGTATCTCGTGGATAATCCCATACATCTTGTAACAACTGCTGGCTGGTAAAGACCGCCCCCGCATTGCTCATCAAATGATACAATAAATCAAACTGCACATTTGTCAACAAAACCGTTCGCGTCGGCGTCGTTACCTCAAAACTACGGCAATCCAAGACCACATCTTTCACTTCGACTTCATACGTCTCTTCTTGCTCTTCTGGATTCTGTACCGTCCGCCGCAAAATCGCCTTCACTCGCAACTGCAACTCTTCCATATTAAACGGTTTGGTCAAATAATCATCCGCCCCCGCCCGAAAACCTTCAATCTTATCCTCATCTTTCGACCGCGCCGTTAAAAACAAAATCGGCAAATCTTGCAACAAAGGGTCTCCCCGAATTTGCCGACACACTTGATAACCCGTCATCCCCGGCATCATTACATCCAAAATAAATAGATCAGGCCGATGCCGTCGCGCCAGTTGAAGCCCCTCCGCCCCACCATTGGCTACCATCACCTGATACGAATACATCTTCAGCGCCCTCTGAATCGTCCGCGATACCAATTCATCGTCATCAATAACCAAAATATTGCTCATCTAACTACTCCTTTTTGATAACGGGCTATCGTTATTAACATACCTCCTTACATATTATCACTATGTCAACTCATAAGCAAAAAAGCCCACTAAGGTCACACCATTTACCAAACCAACCTTCCAACAAAACACTCCCCATCACTTCACCAACAACAAAAAATCCGCCCAATCCCCAAAATCCGCGTCAAAACCCACCAACCCTCCTCAAATCAAACACACCCTTTACCAAACCAACCTTCCAACTAAACACCCCTCCTCACT
>DATHYN010000339.1:0-4425 GCA_035459145.1 Anaerolineae bacterium
CTCCGCAAAATAGGTCGGTTGCGCCGGATACATCACCCGCCCATTCGCCGTCTGCTCCGGCCAGCCCGCATTCGGCACCGCCGCAATTAACGCCTCCTCCGCACACGCCTCACGCATCAATGTCACCAACCGCAACACCTGCGCCGGCCCCCCACTACAATTCACCCCCCACACATCTACATCCAACTCCGCCAATCGCTCCGCCACCAGCGCCGGCGTCTCCCCAAACAATGTCCGATCATCCCGCGTAAACGCCATCATCGCCACCACCGGCATTTCAGGCGCCACCGACCGCGCCGCCTGAATCGCCACCCGCAACTCACCCAAATTAGACATCGTCTCCAAAACCAACAAATCCACACCCGCCGCCACCAACGCCACCATCTGCTCCTCAAATGCCACACCCGCCGCCTCCCGCGACACCCGCCCCAATGGCTCTAAATTAATCCCCAACGGCCCCACCGACCCCGCCAATAACACCGGCTTAAAACTAGCCTCGATCACCCGCCGCGCCACCTGCACCCCAGACTGATTAATCCCCACCACATGCTCCGCCAACCCATGCTCTCCCAACTTATACCGATTGGCATCAAATGTATTCGTCTCAATAATATCCGCTCCCGCCTCAATATATTGCCGATGAATCTCAGCCACAATCGCTGGCTTTTCCACATTTAACGTATTAACATGATGAAAATCTTGATGCGCCCCCATCAATAACGTCCCCATCGCCCCATCTAACAACAACGGCTTTTCTGCTAATCTTTGACGAAATTCAACCCGATTCATATAATGTCATATCCCTTTCATTCATATCAACCACTTATTCAAATAACCTTCTTTCCCCTCCCAACAACCTACCAAGCCGATTACTATAACATCGAAACTACATTTTGCCCAACCAAACATCCCTTCGCGCCTTCCCTCATTCGCGATTCCCCCTCACCAACCCTACTCATTGCAATCCCTATTGGCAAGCTACCGCCCCTCATGTTACAATTCCATTCTATACTATCTATCATCTATATCTCGTTTGCATGATTTATAAACCAATGCAAACCCATTCATCCATTAGGAGGTAACTTCTGGATACCAAAGCCTTAGCCGATTTAATCGTCGATACCATCATCGACAAAAAAGGGAGCAACATCCTCATCCTCGACATTCGTGAACACGCTGTCTTTGCTGATTATTTTCTTATCTGTTCTGGTGATAATCATCGTCAAATTCAAGCGATCGTTGAAGGGATCACCACCGAAACCAAACAAGAAGCCAATATCAGCCCCGCAGGCATCGAAGGTGAAGCCGATAGCGGTTGGGTCCTCGTTGATTTCGGTGACCTAGTTGTTCATGTCTTTGACCCCCCAACTCGCCAATACTACAACTTAGAAGATATTTGGAAAGACGCCTATACCGCCTTCCACATGCCTTAATACCTCCGGACAGTCCTACACAACCATGTAGCGACTGTCCGCTTTTAGCACTCTCCTACCCTTCCACAACAACCTAAATTAGCTGAGTTCGACAATTCATCCTCTCCTCCCAACGTCATTTCGAGCGCAGTTCAATCCGCCCCACCCTCGACAAACCTACCCCTAAATTAAGGATTGAACGAAGTCGAGAAATCTACCCTAACAATACCCAAACCAACACTCACACCGGCTTAATCAATGATCGAATTCAGGTTACTAGGGCTGTCACCCCTGCGCAGGCAGGGATCCCCTTATAACATCTCCTCTAATTCGGCCTCGTTCTCCGCAAATCCCCCAACAAAAAAGCCGATGCCCATAAATTGAACACCGGCCTCTCTTTCAACTTAATTCAGTCCGATTACTCGCGAATCCAACCTAAGTTAGTTGGCTCCCAGCTCACCAAATCATCCCCAAAGAATAAAGCGACTTCCTTCGCCCCATTCTCCACACTATCGGAGCCATGAACCAAATTACGGCCCACTTCCATACCAAAATCACCACGAATGGTACCTGGCGCGGCCGCTACTGGATTCGTCGCCCCAATTGTGTTCCGTGCCGCTTCAATCGCATCTTTACCTTCCCACGCCATCGCCACCACTGGACCAGACGTGATATATTCGATTAAGCTGGTGTAAAACGGCCGTTCCTTATGCACACCATAATGCTCCGCCGCCAACTCTGGCGAAATTTGCATAAACTTCATCCCCGCCAACTTTAAACCACGACGCTCAAAACGACCAATGATCTCACCCATCAACCCCCGTTGTACCCCATCTGGTTTTACCAAAATTAATGTACGTTCCATTTTTTTACTCCAATAAACTATGAATTGACAAAAAAAAGACAGCTATCTTCACAATAGCTGTCTATAAATTACTTTAAAGTTTGGTCACCACTTAAATGGCAACCACTACTAAATTGTACCTCGAACCTAGCAAACTGCCAATTTTTTACCTATAACGCCTCTAATGCATCCCGATAAGTGTCCAGCGCTTTCTGCAACTGACCATTATTCATGTACGCATCACCCAACACCCGGCGTAAAAAGGCTGGCAATTCCGCCTGCTGTGACACCATGACTTCTAGTTCAGCAATAATCATATGTGTCTTGGAACCACTGTCCAATAAAGACTCATACACCGACAACGCTTCACTATTATTGCCTGCCCGCAACGCTTCACGCGCTTTGCTTAAATCAGGGTCTTTGGCCACAAAATCTGGCAACTCTATCGCTTGGGGCACCACCGCTCGCTGTTGCTGTGGCTGGCGCTGACGCCGTTGCGGCTTCGGCTGCTTAGGCGCAGGTTCCGGTGGTAACGCCGATTCTTTTAATGACCGCATCGGCGGTGGTGGCGTTTCCGGCATTGGTGGCGGTGTTTGTCCCGATGCCTCTTCCTCGGCCATCATCCAAGAATCCACATCCGTTTCTGGTTCAATCCACCCAATCTCCCCTTCCGGTGTATCTAACATCAACCAAGCAGGCATTGAATCAGACACATCATCATCACCAAAACTATAGTTGCCCTCACCTTCACCCGAGGCCACTGGCTCAGCCAATGGATCGAAATCATCCAATCCACCCAAATCATCCAGCCCACCTAAATCACCCATATCCATCTCTGGTACCGATTCATCTAAATCAGGTGGCAACGCATACTCATCTTCCATCGGTGGCAAACCAAAATCATCTTCTGGCAATAACAGGTCATCTAAGTTCAAATCATCTTCAAAGGCCGCTTCAGCCAGCTCTTCATCCCCACCGGCTAATTGGGTCAACCAATCCATACCATCATCATCACCGGTGAACATATCATCACCACTTAAATCAGGTACCAATGCGGCTAAATCTTCAGGCGATGCATCATCTAATTCCGGTCCTTGTTGGGCCGCCATCTTTTCTAACCAAGCCATCGCCGCATCTGGATCCTCCGGAATATCATCACCTTCCGTATCCAAATCATCATCAGCCTCGGCCTCAGCCATGCTCGCAATCGCACTGCTAGGCCCATCATCAACCACAGGCATATCACGTAACCAAGAAGGAATGCTGGCCGCTGGCACCGCATCTTCCTCTTCACCCGCTTCTTCTTCATCTAAGTCCAAATCAAACTCATCGTCATAATCGAGATCATCATCATAATCAGACTCATCACCATAATCAATATCATCGTCTAAGTCCAAACCTAAATCATCATCTAAATCAAGACCCAAATCCCCACCCAAACCTAAATCATCACCTAAACCTAAATCATTGCCGGGCTCAACCGCATCACCAAAATCAGGCATCACATCAACCGTGGGCAACTCATCTAATGGCGCTCCTTGTTTTGCCGCTAACTGCTCTAACCACGCCATCGCGTCATCCATATCTTCCGGCACATCGCCAACACCATCCCCACTAGCCTTGGCTACTGGCCCATCAGCCACAGCCGCTGTCGGCTCACTTTCTGGTTCCCCTAAATCAAGCCCATCATCTCCCAAATCAAGATCCGGTAAATCTAAATCAGCCCCCAAATCAGCCAAACCTAAATCAGGCACTGGCCCTGTCTCCGACCCAACTGGTCGCTCATCAACCGTGGGTAACTCATCCAATGGCGCCCCCTGACGGGCCGCTAACTGCTCCAACCACGCCATCGCGTCATCCATATCATCTGGAATCTCACCGATGCCATCCCCACCGACCTCGGCCACCGGTTCTTCCGCCACCGGCTCTTCCATGACCGGCTCGGCCACAACTGGCTCTTCCGCAGCTGGTTCGTCAATCTCTAAATCCATCCCCTCAAACAAGCTATCATCTAAATCAGGCAGTTCAAACACCGCTTCTTCTGTCGGTGCCGCCATCGCCGGCCGACTATCAACCGTCGGCAACTCATCCAATGGCGCCCCCTGACGCGCCGCTAACTGCTCCAACCACGCCATCGCGTCATCCATATCATCTGGAATGTCCCCAATA
>DATHYN010000340.1:0-1922 GCA_035459145.1 Anaerolineae bacterium
GGCTAAGGGGGGCGCCCCGTGAACGGGGCTTGGGGGTGGTGGTGGGTTTGAAGGGGGGTGTGTTTGCGGAGAACGGGGCGGAAATGGAGGTGGTGTTAGGCGTGGATTCCGGCCTGCGCCGGAATGACAGCACTGGTTGGGCTGTAGATAGGGTGGTTGATATAAGAGAAGGAATGAAATTTATGCGAGTCGGTATGAGATCATTGTTTCGTTACTTTGGTTGTTCCTAATTTGTCGGCACCGTAGCGCCAAATTAGAAAGAAAACTGTCGCCCATACAGTAATAGAAAACCAGATTTCGGGGATTAGGTCTAGGGTAACGAATAGCAGAGTGGGCAAAGCGTTGTAGGCGGCATGGAAGAGAAAGTCGATTATCAAACTGCCTCGTGTATGATTGTAGAGCCAAGTGAAAATGATGGTTACACCAACGGTATCTAGAACGTATGCGCCAATGGGGATGATGCCTGGCTCTGTATCCAAAGGTAAAGCGGCGCCGGGTACCCAAAAAGCGGGTAGATGCCAAAATGCCCACAATACCCCTAATATCAAGCTGGCAGTTAAAGCGGTATATTTTCTTTGTAGGCGGGGCAGAGCAAAACCACGCCAGCCTAGCTCTTCGGCCATGGGGCCGAGGGGGAGTTTGTTTAACAGGGTGATAGGAATAGTGGCTAGAAGAAGGAAGATGGCTGATTGTTTGCCTTGTAAGGTGAGTGTGTCTGTTGTAAAAATAGTATGAAGCAAAATGGCAATGAGCCCTAATAGTAGGGGCAGGAAAATGGCGACAGCATACCAGCCGAGGTGAATACGCCACTCGGTTAACGGTCGTAACAAGGTTTTTAGGCCGGTTTTTCCTTCACAGATGAAGGTCACAATTAAAGCTGCCCAAGTAGGGGCATAAATACCGATGAGGGCTAAAGGGATAGCCCAAATTGGAACATCAAGGGTCGCCAAGTTTTGTAGAAATGGGGTAATTGGTATCCAGATAAGCCAGAATAGTGCATAGGCTAAAATAAAATAGGTAATAAGTGGGTAGCGTTTAATTAAAGTTATCATAGTAGTTGCCTAAAAAGGTAGGGTTTGTTAGATGGGTATTCCAGTTAACATTGTCTTTTAAATGTATAAAACTAACCTGAGTTCAATAATTGATTAAGCCGGTGTGAGAGTTGGTTAGGGTATTTTTAGGGTAGATTTCGTGATTCCATTTTACCCTTTGGCGACTGGTAGGTTCTAAATGGGGGGGACGGGTAAAATTTCGCTCGAAATGATGGTTGGAGGGGCATTGTGAATTGTCGAACTTAAGTTAGAGGGGTGAATTAATCGGTGGTGGGGTCGTTTTCTGGTGGGGTGGGGGTGTTGTTGTGGCGAGGATTGGTTACATTGCCGGTAATGATGTTGCCTTTAATGGTTGAGCCGGTGATGTTGACACCGCGTGGGCCGATGACGGTGTTTTGGTTACCGGTTATGACGGTGTTGTTGTTGCCGGTTAGGGTGGTGGTTGGTTTTGGGTGGGTGGTGATAAAGGGGTCTTGTTGGTAGTTGAAATCGGGGGGGATAGGGAGCCAATCATGGTTTGGTTTTTCTTCGTGGAGGGCGTGGAGGAGGTCAGGGAGGCGGTTGTTTTGGGCGATGTGGGTGATGAGGGTGCGGCCGAGGGCGGTCCGACCGGCATCGGGGAAATCTTCATGATTGAGGTCGAGGAGGAAGCAGAGGTTGCGGACATCTTCTAGGGAGCAACGTTTGATTAATTGTTTGTGGAGTTGTGATAAGTAAGTCATGGGGGTAATTGTGGCGCATTTTAGGTGAAGAGGCAAATTGGTGGTAGTGGTGGGCTGAGTTGAGAGTTGGTGCTGGGATGGTTGGTGGATTTTGACGCGGATTTTGGGGATTGGGCGGATTTTTTGTGTTGGTGAAGTGAGGGTGTGT
>DATHYN010000341.1:0-19669 GCA_035459145.1 Anaerolineae bacterium
CTGACGGCCGCGTGCCACCCCCCCGCCCCTCAAGACCACACCCCCGCCACCCCCGAACCACCCTTCACCGATGCCCTCCTTAACCTCCTCGGCCACCCCAACATCCGCAGTAAAGAAGATACCATCCGCCGCTACGACCACGAAGTCCAAACCGCCACCGCCCTCAAACCCCTCGTCGGCGTCGCCGACCACGGCCCCGGCGATGCCACCGTCCTCGTCCCCCTCGACACCATCAACCCCCTCCGCCCCGCCAAAGCCAAAGGCGTCGCCCTCAGCAACGGCATCTGCCCCCAATACGGTGCCCAAGACCCCTACGCCATGGCCTGGGCCGCCATCGACGAAGCGTTCCGCAACATCGTCGCCACTGGCACCGACCCCGACCAAGTCGCTATCCTCGACAACTTCTGCTGGGGCAACCCCAACCTCCCCGATCGCCTCGGCGCCCTCGTCCGCTGCTCCCAAGGCTGTTACGACGCCGCCGTCGCCTACGGCGCCCCCTTCATCTCCGGCAAAGATAGCCTCAACAACGAATACACCGGTGCCGATGGCCAAAAACATGCCATCCCCGGCACCCTCCTCATCTCCGCTATGGGCATCGTCCCCGATGTCAACAAAACCGTCTCCATGGCCGCCAAAAAAGCGGGCAACTTCCTCTTCGCCATCGGCGATACCCGTGCCGAACTCGGCGCTAGCCATTACGGTCTCATCGGTGGCCATTACAACGCCCAACAAAACCAAGTCCCCCAACCCGTTAAAAACGCCCCCGCCCGCTTCCGCGCCATCCACCAAGCTATCCAACAAGGACTCATCCAAGCTTGCCACGACCCCTCCGAAGGTGGTTTCGCCGTCGCTATCGCCGAAATGTGCCTCGCCGGCCGTATCGGTGCCGAAATCTCTCTCGGCTACGCCCCCGCCAAACCATACATGACCGACAAAGTCCTCTTCTTCGCCGAATCTCTCAGTCGCTTCATCGTCGAAGTCCGCCCCGAAGATGTCGACGCCCTCACCGAACTTCTCGGCGACATCCCTCACGCTTGCATCGGCGTCCTTGGTGGCGAAAAATTACAAATGAAAGGTCGTTTCGATAAAATTTTACTCGACCTCCCCATCACCGACATCGAACAAGCCTGGCGCGGCCACCTCAACGCCGGCCAACATATCACCCCCCAACGCCCCACCCCCACCAGTAACACCCCCACCATGCTCCGCAAAACACCCAAAGTCCTTATCCTTCACGCCAACGGCACCAACCGCGATCGTGACGCCGCCCTCGCCTGCCAACTCGCTGGCGGCCAGCCCGAAATCGTCCATATGAACCAAATTCTCAATGGCGACCGCCACCTCAGCGATTACAACATGCTCGTCATCCCCGGCGGCTTCTCTTATGGCGATGACCTCGGCGCTGGCGTTCTCTGGGCCGCCAACATCGCTCACGTCCTCGGCGAAGATATGCACACCTTCGTCGCCGACGGCCGTCCTGTCCTCGGCATCTGCAATGGCTTCCAAGTCCTCGTCAAAGCTGGCATTCTCCCCGGCCACACATGGACCCCTCATGTCGATGACCGACCCCACCGTCTCGTCACCCTCACCTACAATGAATCCGCCCGCTTTGAATGTCGCTGGGTCTACCTCCAACCAAATAGCAATAGCCGTAGCCTCTTCACCCAAGATTTAACCGACCCTATCCTCTGCCCCATCGCCCATGGCGAAGGCCGTCTCGCCGTCCAAGACGACGACACCGCCCAAGCCCTCGATACCGATGGCCTGATCGCCCTCACTTACACCGAAGCTGATGGCTCCTCCGCCAGCTACCCCGCCAATCCCAACGGCTCCACCCTCGATATCGCCGGTATCTGCAATCCCGCCGGTAACGTCCTCGGCCTCATGCCCCACCCCGAAAACCACATCTTCTCTTGGCAACACCCCCGTCGCCACCATGGCGAACATGGACTCTCCGGCCTCCCCCTTTTCATCAACGGCATTCGCCACGCCTAATCATTTTTACTCGAAGGAATTTCAACCATGCTCACCCAATCAGAACTCAACAATGCCCTTGCCCATACCGTCGAATCGACCAATGTGACCGGCTGGGATGAAAAAATCGAAGGCAAAGTCCGTGACATTTACACCGATGGCGAACAACGTCTCCTCGTCACCACCGACCGCATCTCCGCCTTTGACCGCATCCTCGGCACCATCCCCTACAAAGGCCAAGTCCTCAACCAACTAACCGCTTGGTGGTTCAGCCAAACCCGTGACCTCGTCAGCAATCACGTCCTCGACTACCCCGACCCTAACGCCACTCTCGCCCGCACCGCCGTCCCCCTCCCCGTCGAAGTCGTTGTCCGTGGCTACATCACCGGCGTCACCAAAACCTCTATCTGGTATCTCTACGAACAAGGCGACCATGCCCCCTACGGCATCCCCCTCCCTGCTGGTCTCCGCAAATACGAACAACTCCCCACCCCCATCATCACCCCCACTACCAAAGCCGAAAAAGGGGGACATGATGAACGTCTCACCCATGCCGAAATTGTCGATAACGGCATTCTCCCCGCCGACCTCTGGCAACAAGTCCAAGATGTCGCCCTCAAACTGTTCGCCCGCGGCCAAGAAAAAGCGGCCGAGGCCGGCCTTATCCTCGTCGATACCAAATACGAATTTGGCCTCGTTGATGGCCTCCTCACCCTCATCGATGAAATCCACACCCCTGACTCCAGCCGCTTCTGGATCGCCGCCACCTACCAAGAGAATTTCGACGCCGGCCAAAGTCCCGAAAACTTCGACAAAGAATTTTTACGCAAATGGTACGCCGCCCAAGGCTACCGTGGCGACGGCACCCCGCCCACTATGCCCGACGACTTCCGCGTTCAAGTCGCCGAACGCTACATCACCGCCTACGAAAAACTAACCGGCCAAACATTCGTCCCCGGCGAACAACCCGCCACTGAACGCATCAACCGCACCCTCAGCATCACCCACCACTAACCACACCTGCCCCCCCGCACCTTAACAACCCATACCCAAACCACAATACGTTAAATCACCCTGTACCACGATTGGCCACAGAGTACCGTTCAACTCAGCAAAAGCCCACCAAAAGGTGGTGCGATTTGCCAAATCGCCAGACTCCCAACCAAACACCCCCCACCCCTCATCTTCACCACCACCAAAAAATCTGTCCAATCCCCAAAATCCGCGTCAAAACCCACCCAACCTAATCAAACCAACCCCTAATTTATCCATATATATTCCATAAATCAAATTCTCATTAACAAAAAGGAACCTTATGACTGACCAAAATCCACTCGTTGGCGTCATCATGGGTAGTACCTCCGATTGGGAAACCATGCGTCACACCCACGAAATGCTCGACCAACTTGATATCCCCCACGAATGCCGCGTCGTCTCCGCCCACCGCACCCCAGACCTCCTCACTGAATACGCCACCTCGGCCACCGCCCGCCACCTCGAAGTCATTATCGCCGGCGCCGGCGGCGCCGCCCACCTCCCCGGCATGGTCGCCTCCCACACCAGCCTACCCGTCCTCGGCGTACCCGTCAAAAGCCGTGTCCTTAATGGCGTTGACTCCCTCCTCTCCATCGTCCAAATGCCCGGCGGCATCCCCGTTGGCACCCTCGCCATCGGCCGCTCCGGCGCCAAAAACGCCGCCCTCCTCGCCGCCGCCATCCTCGGCAACAAATACCCCCCCATTCGTACCCGTCTCGAAGCATTCCGCCAAGCCCAAACCGCCAAAGTTCTCGATGACGTCGTTCCCCCACCACAGGAGTAAGATAACTGTATGTCTCAACATAAACCAATCCTGCCCGGTGCCACCATCGGCGTCCTCGGCAGTGGCCAACTCGGCCGTATGCTCGCCATCGCCGCCCGCCAAATGGGCTACCATATCCACGTCCTCTCCCCAGCCACCAACACCCCCACCGGTGCCGTCGCTGACCTCGAAATAAACGCCGCCTACGACGACCTCGATGCCATCAGCAAATTTGCCCAAGGGGTCGATGTCGTTACCTACGAATTCGAAAACGTCCCCGCCGCCACCGCCTCAGCCGCCGCCGCCCACGCCCCTCTCCGCCCCGGTGCTCAACTTCTCGCTGTCGCCCAAAATCGGATCCGCGAAAAAAGCTTCTTCGCCGATAACGGCCTCCCCGTCTCCCCCTTCCATCCCATCCGCTCCCGCACCGACCTCGACACCGCTATCAACGAGCTTGGCTACCCCACCATCCTCAAAACCGCCACCTCCGGCTATGATGGCAAAGGGCAATACCGTCTCAACTCCCCCGCCGATGTCGACCCCGCTTGGCAAGACCTTAACGGCCAAGAAGCCATTCTCGAAGCATTTGTCCCCTTCAAACAAGAGGTCTCCATCGTCGCCGCCCGCGGCCTCGATGGCCACATCGTGACTTATGGCCTCTTGACGAACGACCATGAAAATCATATCCTAGATGTTACCTATACACCGAGTAATGTCCCCCCAACGGTTATCAACCAAGCCAACCAACTCGCTCACACCGTTTTAACCCAGTTGGATGTCGTTGGGGTGCTATGTATTGAAATGTTTTTAATGGAAGATAATACCCTCTTACTCAACGAAATCGCCCCCCGCCCCCACAATTCGGGCCATTTAACCGTCGATGCTTGTGTCACCAGTCAATTTGAGCAACAATTACGTGCGATCTGCGGCTTACCTTTAGGTGACACACGCTATCACCAACCCGCCGCCATGGCCAACTTGTTAGGTGACTTATGGCAAGGAGGTACCCCTAACTGGCATGCATTAACCCAACAAACAGATATAAAATTACACCTCTATGGGAAAAAAGAGGCACGTCCCGGCCGTAAAATGGGACATATTACTGTGATGGCGACCTCGGCCGAGGCCGCCGTCACGCGTGTGCGCCAAGCTCGCAATAGCTTAACCCACACATAGACAGGGAGAAGAAAGTAGAAATGGATTTCTGGCAAGATGATAAACCACACGACGAATGTGGTGTCTTTGGCATTTACGCCCCACACCGCGACGTCGCTCGCACCACCTTTTTTGGTCTCTATGCCCTTCAGCACCGTGGCCAAGAAAGCGCCGGTATCGCCACCAGTGATGGCAATACCGCTTTTATTCACAAAGGCATGGGCCTTGTCTCTCAAGTATTTAATGAAGAGAGCATAGCTAAACTTAAAGGCTTTATGGCCATCGGCCATAACCGCTACTCAACCACCGGCTCCTCATTGGTCACCAATGCGGGGCCGTATTTAATTGAAACAATTTATGGCCCCCTCGGCGTCGCCCACAACGGTAACCTCACCAACGCCCTCAAACTCCGCTACCGCCTCCTCGAACGTGGCGTCGGGCTCTCCTCCACCACCGATAGCGAAGTCATTACCCAAATGTTGGCCGCCCCCTTCCACGTCTGGCAATCAGAAGCGGATATGCTCGCCACCGGTGATGCCCTCGATGACCAATGGGTCAAACGTATCAAAGCGTTTATGGGTGTCGCCCAAGGTGCCTACTCCCTCACCATGCTTACCCGCGAAGGGCTCTACGCCGTCCGCGACCCCCTCGGCCTCCGCCCCCTCTGCATCGGTGAACTCGAAGACGGTGGCTATGTCATCGCCTCCGAAACCTGCGCCCTCCAAACCATCGGCGCCCGCTTCCTCCGTGAAGTCCGCCCTGGCGAAATCGTCCGCCTCAACGAAGATGGCCTCACCTCTTTTAGCGGCCGTGAATCCCAACAACGCGCCCTCTGTGTCTTCGAATACGTCTACTTCGCCCGCCCCGACTCCATCCTCGAAGGCCAAGTCATCCACCAAGTCCGCCAACGCATGGGCCGCCAGCTCGCCCGCGAAGCCCCCGCCGATGCCGATATCGTCGTCGCTGTCCCCGATTCCGCCATCCCTGCCGCTATCGGCATGGCCGAAGAACTCGGTATCAGTTATATGGAAGGGCTGACCAAAAACCGCTACATCGGCCGCACCTTCATCCAGCCCGATGATAAGTTGCGCAAAGAAGGTATTCGCATCAAATTCAACCCTCTCCGCGCCAATCTAGAAGGAAAACGCATCATCCTCGTCGATGACTCCATCGTCCGTGGCAACACCTCCCAAGCGCTTGTTCAACTCATGCGTGATGGCGGTGCCGCCGAGGTCCATGTCCGCGTCTCTTCCCCACCAGTGCGCCACCCCTGCTTCATGGGTGTCGATATGGCCACTTACAAAGAACTGATCGCCCACAAACTTGATGTGCCCGCTATCCAAAAACAGATTAAAGCGGATAGCTTAGCCTACTTGAGTCATGAAGGTATGCTCGCCGCCGTCCAACAGGAAATCCAAACCAGTACCGGCCATTGCACCGCCTGCTTCTCTGGTGACTACCCTATCGACATCCCTGAATGGCTTTTTGAAGAAGATCGTGATAAATTCGTTTTTGAACTACCCTTGAAAGCACGGAGTTAACAACAGAATGCATATTTTAATTATTGGGTCTGGTGGTCGTGAACACGCTTTGGCTTGGAAAATAGCGCGCTCACCACAAGTAACACACATTTACGTCGCTCCCGGCAATGCCGGCACCAGCTGGCCTGCCCGCGAAAATGTGGCTCCAGCCACCAACATCTCCCTCAACGTCAATGATATCAATGGGCTTATCGCTTTCGCCCAAAGCCATCAAATCGCCCTCACCATCGTCGGCCCCGAAGCCCCCCTCGCCGCGGGCCTCACCGATGCCTTCCTCGCCCACGACCTAGCTGTCTTTGGCCCCACCCAAGCCGCCGCCCAATTAGAAGCCTCCAAAGCATTTGCCAAACAGTTCATGAATGACCACAACATTCCCACGGGCGGCTGGCAATCCTTCACCGATTACGACCAAGCCAAAACTTACTTAGCCTCCCTACCCGCGGACAAAGGGCTTGTCCTCAAAGCGGATGGTTTGGCCGCCGGCAAAGGGGTCATTATCTGCGATAATCGGGCCGAGGCCCAAGCCGCCCTCGACGAAATCATGGTAACCGCCGCCTTCGGGGCGGCCGGTAACACCGTTCTCATCGAAGAACGGCTAACCGGCCCCGAAATGTCCCTACTCGCCTTGTGTGATGGTCACACCGCCGTCCCCCTCACCCCCTCTCGTGACCACAAACGCGCCCTCGACGGCGACCAAGGCCTTAACACCGGCGGCATGGGCGCCTATGCCCCCCTTCCCGATGTCGACCAAACGCTCATCGATGAAATTATGGACACCGTCATCCACCCCACCATTCAAGGCATGGCCGCCCAAGGCACTCCCTATGTTGGCGTCCTCTACGCCGGCATCATGCTCACCCCCGACGGCCCCAAAGTCCTTGAATTTAACTGTCGCTTCGGTGACCCCGAAACCCAAGTTGTCCTCCCTATGCTCGCCACCGACCTCACCACCACTCTCCTCGCCTGCGCCCAAGGCACCCTCGACCAAGTCGATGTTAATTTGCATGATGGCGCTTGTGCCGCTGTCATCATGAGCGCCCCCGGCTATCCCCAAACCTATCCCAAAGGGTTGCCCATTTCCGGCATCTCTCAAGCCGAAGCCCTCCACGACGATATCATCATCTTCCATGCCGGTACCAAAATGGATGGCGACCAGCTAGTCACCAATGGCGGCCGTGTCCTCGCCGTCACCGCTCGCGGCGCCGATATCGATGAAGCGCTCAACCGCGCTTATCAAGCCATCGAGGTCGTTCACTTCCCCGATGCTCACTATCGCCGTGATATCGGTCGCACGCTCACCTTCCAAGAGTAGTTTAGGAGGCTGTCATGAAAAAAGTACCAACACCTCGCTTCGCTTTAAAACAGTTGAAGGTTCTTCTCACTCTGCCTCTAATACTCTTCCTAACGAGTTGCCAAGTGATAAGCGGCCCCGTCAAAATCACCGTCATCGAAACCCCAGACCCCAACAGCCCTACCAACACCCCAGCACCTACCGCCGCTAGCTTCGGTGATACCATCCTAGATGTCATCACCAATGATGATGATAATGATAATGATAGTGACAGTGGCAGTAGCAGTAGTGGTAGTAAGAGTCACGCTAGTAACGCCACACCTCTCCCTGCAGATCTAGGTGATGTCACTGGCCGCATCCTCTGGAATGATGAACCGTTGGTTGGCTATGCCGTCACCATGTGCAGTCGCATCTCCTTCCTCGATAATACCTGTTCCGGCACCACTTACCGTGATGAAACAGATAGCAATGGTATCTTTCTCTTCCCTAATACTATCAGCGGCGAATACAATATCGCCGCCAATTTCAATGATGGGCAGGGCTGGATTCCCATCAGAGGTGAGTTCGGCTCTTTCCCGCGCAAATTCGAGATCGATAGTACTGAAGCCAACCGTGTCGGTGAGTTTAGCCTCATCCGCGAAAATCTAAAAATCGAATTCCCCCCCGCCGGCCAAAACTTACTGGCTAACGAAATCGATATTCGCTGGACCCCTTATCCTGAAGCCACCCACTACATCGTCTATCTCGCCCCCGATGAGGGAGAAGCGGTCATATCTCATGAACGATATGAAACGTCTGAACTGACTGTCGATCCCAACCGACTTCTCAACTGTGAATATGCCCTTAAAATCGATGCCCACAACGACTTCGGTACCCAAATCGCGGAAAACAGCAGTTATCATCGCTTCAATGTGACCGGCCAAGATGCCGATTGTGTCCTCAATGTCGACCTCCCCTTCAACGGTAGCTCCTTGGATAACACCGGCTCCATCCTCCTCGATTGGGAACCTCACCCCTACGCCAGTTACTATCGTATTCTTATGTGGTATGATGACGACCCTGAACACCCCCATATTCTTAGTTTCGTCGAGGTAACTGAATCTGAATATTTGTTAGAAGAGGATCTAAAATCGGGTCGTTATGTCTGGTCAATCGATGTTTTTGATAGTAACAAAGTGGAGGTGGCTGGCTCGGCCATCCTCGATTTCAATATTCGCTAACGACCTTAATCTATATAAAATAGAGGAACTTTATGTCCAACCAATCCGCCTATGCTCAAGCTGGTGTCGATATCGCCGCCGGTCAAAAAGCAACTGAACTGATGAAAACGGCCGTTCGCGCCACCTACACCCCCGCCGTCCTCTCCGATACCGGCAACTTCGGCGGCCTCTTCGATATCGCCAACCTCAAACAACTCGACCACCCCGTCCTCGTCGCCTCCACCGACGGTGTCGGCACCAAAACCAAAGTCGCCGCCCACATGAACCGCTGGGATACCATCGGCCAAGATCTCGTTAACCATTGCATCAATGACATCCTCGTTCAAGGGGCCACCCCCCTCTTCTTCCTCGATTACGTCGCCTCCTCCAAACTTGAACCCGAACAGATCGCCACCATCGTCCACGGCATGGCTACCGCCTGCCAACAAGTAGGCTGTGCCCTTCTCGGCGGTGAAACCGCCGAAATGCCCGGCGTCTACGAAGCCGGCGAAGTCGACGTTGTCGGCACCGTCGTGGGTGTCGTCGACAAAGGCCAACTCCTCGATGGCTCCCGCATCCAAACGGGCGACGCCATTCTCGCTCTCCCCTCCACTGGCCTCCACACCAACGGCTACTCCCTCGCCCGCCGCACCCTCGGCCACCTCGACTGGCACACCCCCCACCCCGACCTCAACACATCCCCTGGCGAAGCGATGCTCGCCATCCACCGCTGTTACCTCAATGAAATCCAAGCCCTCCGCAACGCCGACATCAACATCCGTGGCCTCGCTCACATTACCGGTGGCGGCCTCTGGGACAATATCCCCCGCATCTTGCCACCCCGAACCGGCGTCACTATCAACAAAGGCAGCTGGCCCATCCCCCCCCTCTTCACCCTCATCCAACAACTCGGCCAAATCAACGAACATGACATGTACCACGCCTTCAACATGGGCATCGGCATGGTCATCATCCTCCCCGCCGTCCAAGTCGCCGCCGCCCAAGCACTCCTCCCCAACGACGCTTATCTCATCGGCCATGTTGTCAATGGTGACAACAATGTCACCCTCAAATAAATAAAAGGTAGTTCCCATGACCAAACCACGTATCGTTGTCCTTGTTTCTGGCGGCGGCACCAACCTCCAAGCCATCATCGATGCCCAACAAACAGGCGAAATCGACGCCGATATCGTCGCTGTCGTCTCTAACAAGCGCCAAGCATACGGTCTCACCCGCGCCGAGAACGCCAACATCCCCACTCTCTACTTTCCCCTCCTCCCCTATAAAAAAGCGGGCAAAAGCCGTGAGCAATATGACGCCGACCTCGCCGCCAAAGTCGCTGAATACGAACCAGACCTCATCGTCCTCGCTGGCTGGATGCATATCCTCAGCCCCAGCTTCCTCACCCCCTTCCGCAACCAAGTCATCAACCTCCACCCCGCCCTCCCTGGCGCCTTCGACGGCATCAACGCCATCGAACGCACCTTCGCCGCCTACCAAGCGGGCGAAGTCACCCACGGCGGCTGTATGGTTCACATCGCCATTCCCGAAGTCGATGCTGGCCCTGTCATCATCCAAGAAGAAATCCCCATCCACACTGATGACACTTTAGAAACTTTTGCGACACGGCTTCATGCCGTTGAACATCGGCTTATCGTCACAGCAGTCAAAAAAATGCTAGCACAACTGTAAAAGAGGAAATTAATGGATTTCAAGCAACTAATCGCCCAATTACCACCTTGGTTAACCCCACTATTATCATTATCAGTTTTAGTGCAAATAGCGATTTTTATTGCTATTTTCCCCTTGGCACAGCTATTAAAGCAATTAGCGAAACGGCCGTTGCAACGACTCTATACACGAGCCAGTCAAAGCGCTATACAAACATATACACCATGGGCAGTTAATCTCATTCTTGTCTTTGAGCAAGCGTTATACCCTCTCAGCGCTTGGCTATTGGGGCAGATCAGTATCGTTGTGTTAGAAAGTATTGAATGGGATCCTTTCTTTTTAGTTTGGGCAACCCCTTTGTTAGCGTTGTGGTTCATCTTCCGTCTAATTGTTAGCTATATTGAGCAAAACAATGAGCCGGAAAAGGCTAGTTTGTGGCGTAAACAAATCATTAGACCAGTCGTATTATTCATCGCCTTTTTGCACAGTATTGGTATGTTAGATGATATACTCGCCTTGGGCTTTAACTTTAGTATGAGCCGTATTACCATACAAAGCATTTTATTTGGTGGCCTAGTTTTTTATCTCTTTATGCTACTGGCACGTAACTCGAGAGAATTATTATCAGATGAACTGTTACCACGTTTAGGTATAGAATCTTCATTGATTCAAATTTTCACAACTTTTGTTGGGTATGGGTTATTAGCCACAGGCGTCATGGTCGCTTTTAGTGTCATGGGCATTCCCTTGACCACCTTAACGGTTGTCGCTGGGGGATTATCGGTCGGTATCGGGTTCGGGATGCAAGAAGTGATTAGCAACTTTATCAGTGGCTTCATCCTTCTTTTTGAGCGCTCAATTGGGCCAGGTGATGTGGTGACGGTTAATGATACCATCGGTATTGTCGAAAACATTGGTATTCGTGCTATGCGCATCAAAGATTTCGATAATGTGGAGCTCATTGTACCTAACAATCAATTTTTGACGACATTAGTAACGAACTACACACGTGGTAACAAAGCGATACGTGTCCACATCCCAGTTGGTGTGAGTTATGATTCTGAACCACGGGAAGTCGAAAAAGCTTTGTTAAAAGCAGCACAGCATAACCAGGATTTCATCATGGCTGAACCCAAACCATCTGTTCACTTTGTCGATTTCGGCGACAATAGTTTGCAATTCTCGTTGTTAGTTTGGACCAATGATGCTAGTAAAATAAGTGCTTTACGCAGTGAATTACGCTATCATATTTGGGATGCATTAGCTGAAGTTAATATTGAAATGCCTTTTCCCCAACGTGATTTGCATATTCGTAGTGTGGCTGATGAAATACGAGAGTTAATACGTGCGGATGCTAATTAAATACGATGATCGAAACTATCCAACAAGCCGTCAAACCACATGATAGATACCAAATTGAAATCAAACTAGATTATAAATTAAGCCCATCACGTTATACACGCTATAAAATCATCACCTACTTCTTCATCCCCCAAAGTTTAGGCGTTAATCGCCAAAACTATCCCCAAAAATATTTCTACCATGATGTCCAAAACTACATTCGCCTCAAAACCCCTCACTTTATCCTGCGTGATTTTACGGAAAACTCCGCCTCACCCCTTTTATCTATCGAATACCTTATCACCCAAGAAAATTGGGCCATAGACCCAGATTGTCAAAAAAGAATCATCCACAATCTAAAATTTTTGTCCGCCATGCTCAAAAGCTCTATTCGTGAGCATTTCAGTCTCATCGAACAACGTATTGACCAAGCACCACCCCGCAGTAAAATCGATGTCATCATCCATAACCTCATCGCTGAGTTCATTGAAGAATGTTTCAAAATCACCCGCAAATACCGCGCTTTCTATACCCTCTTCAACTTACCCAATGTCAATCAAGAACTATTTTTAGCCTATACCTTAACCGATGAATCCATTAGCCTCATGCTCGAAGAAAGCGCTATCGAAATGTTTCAAATTGTCGAAACATATTTCAAAAAAGGGAAGCGAACCAAATTTACCGCCCAATTAAATGAACTGGTTCATCACGAAACCAAGCATCGGCGCATACATGGCTACCCCTCTATCCTCAACCCTAATTCTGACAACGAAGAGTATCTGTTCCGCTCGTCAGTCTTGAAAAAATATGCGGCGACAATTCTTTACTTGTCAACGGCCGTTCGCCGTGACGGCGTCGGCCTCGAACAGCTCCTCTTCGCTATCGCCGCCGGTCTTTCCATGATCTTCGCCACCATGCTCGCCTTCTACGCCCAACAACGATTCGATAACTTCAGCCTCGCCCTCTTTACCGTGCTCGTCGTCGGTTACATGTTCAAAGACCGCATTAAAGACCTGAGCCGCACCCTTTTTGCCCGTTACCTCGCTAACAAACTATACGACCGGCGCATTCTCATCAAAACCCAAGACGGCAAACATAAATTAGGCGTCCTCAAAGAAAAAGTATCTTTTATCGATGAAGACGAACTCCCCACTCGCATCGCCACCGTCCGCAACCGCGACACCTTAACTGAACTCGATAACGACGGCCAAGGTGAAAAAATTATTCGCCATGTCAAAGAGGTGACCCTCTACACCAAAGCATTTAAAAACCTATATGTTGGCCTCCCCGAAATCACCAGCATCAATGACATTATCCGCTACGACATCCACACCTACCTCAACAAAATGGCCGACCCCATTCAACACCGCTTTTATCTACAAGATGAACAACTACATCCCATTTCCTGTCATAAAGTCTATCAAGTCAATATCGTTTCCAAATATATAACCTATCCCCAAAAAGAACATCTTTACAAACGAATCCGCCTTATTCTAAACCAAAAAGGGATTAAACGGGTTGAACATTTAGAGACTTAAAGATACCCATTTCCCTTTACCTTTCATTATATCTGCTTTACAATCCCTTTATGAATAATAAAAACCAACCATTTATCCCTGTTATCGGTACACTTTTGTTGCTTACCATCCTATTTTTACCTACCTTTCTCAATCCCCCTAGCGACCCACCCACCGCCACCCACCTCCCCTCGGCCACCTGCCTCACCACCCCCACCATCCTCCCCCCCACCACCCCCTGGCAATTCCGCTTCGACCCCGATAACATCGGCCTCGACCAAGCTTGGTACGCCTCCAACCACGATACCAGCCAATGGGACCAATCCGCCCCCGGCATCCCTTGGGAAACCCAAGGCTATCCCGAATATGACGGCTTCGCTTGGTACCGCGCTCAATTCACCATCCCCGCCGACTGGACAACCGCCTACCTCGGCACCAACCAAGTCGACGATGTCGGCCGCATCTGGATTAACGGCCAAGAACAACCCTTCGCCAACCTCATCACCCTCCCCACCGGCGGAACCGTCACCATCGCCTACCAAATCGAAGACAAACTCGGCCTCGGCGGCATCAAACAACCCGTCATCGTCGCCTCCCACCCCTGGGCCGTCCAAACCGGCGGCGACTACGTCCGCAACCTCGCCGACCGCTTCCCCAGCTGGCCCATGCCCAACTGGGCCCAACGCGCCCCCAACGCTTGGACCATGAGCGGCGCCCTCAACAACAAGCACGAAGCCCTCATCTCCAACCAACCCGCCATCATGCCCCACCCCGATGCCCCCATCACCGAACTCTACTTCCACCAACCAGACCAAGACCCGGCCACCATCCACCAACCCACCAACGTCCAATTCTCCCTCCTCGATAATACCCTCCCCATCCCCCAAACCAGCTGGAACCTCGGCCCCCTCACCCTCAACACCACCTACTTCACCGACTTCAACGACGGCGGCGTCTACTGGCAACTCACCATCACCGCCACTGAATCCGTCTCCGGCACCTTCGGCCTCCTCACCCGCCCCTTCGCCCTCCACAACGACCGCCAACCGATCTACGCCGCCAGCCAACTCAGCAACGGCCTCTGGCTCAACAACCACCATTACCAACAAGCCTCCCCCGCCCCCGACCACGTCACCATCCATCCCCTCCTCCCTAATGACAATACCATCCACCGCCTCATCACCGCCGATTTTCCCCCTCAAACCGATTGGCCCTGCTCCCCCGATGGCGATTTAGCCATCAACCAAGCGTATCATCTCCAACTCAACGCCGGCCAAACCGAACAGTTCACCTTCACCTACGCCGGCGGAACCGAACTCACCCCACCCGACCCCGCCTCGGCCACCAAAACCCTCGCCCTCACCCGCCTCAACTGGCAAAAAACGGTCGACCAACCCCACCTCGACCTCCCCGACGGCCGCATCATGAACGCCTACCAAGCCTCCATCGCCTACCTCCTCATCGCCTTCGACCCCAGCGGCCCCCGCCCCGGCCCCATGGACCATGACGCCATCTGGATGCGTGACGCCGCCTACATCGGCGAAACCGTCCTCAAACTCGGCCGCGACGACCTCGTCCGCCAAACGCTGCCCACCCTCGTCCGCCACCAAGCCCCTAACGGCTACCTCCCCGCCATCATTCGTGACGGTGTCCCCCTCCCCGATGAAGAGTGGGACGCTCAAGGCCAACTCATCTTCCTCATCGCCGAAACCTACCGCTACACCGGTGACGAACAACTCCTCCGCACCTACTACCCCAACATCATCAGCTCCGCTCGTTTCATCCAAGAACTACGCCAACGCACCGCCAACGACCCACCCGTTTCCAACGGTATCCTCCCCCCCAGCCGCAGTGCCGAAGACCTCGGCCCGGCCGAGTGGCACCATTATTGGGACACCCTTTGGGCCATCACCGGCCTCCGTGAAGCGGCCAACATCGCCACCATTCTCAATCAGCCCGATGATGCCCGCTGGCTCACCGCCGAAGCGGACGCCCTCGACCAATCCCTCCGCCTCAGCATCACCGCCGTCATGGGTGACCCCGCCCCCTACATCCCCAACGGCCCCGAAGACATTACCAGCTCCGCCATGGCTCGCGGCTCCAGCAACACCCTCTACCCCCTCGAACTATTCGACCGCGACGACCCGCTCATCCAACGCTCCTTCAACCATTACTACGCCCAATTCATCGAACCATACAACGGCGCCTACAAACATATCTTCGAACAATATTGGCCCTACGGTGGGATGGGCCTCGCCCGCGACTACCTCCGCCTCGGCCGCCAAGACATCCTCCACCAAATCCTTGGCTGGTCCCTCAGCAACGAAACATTACCCGGTACCTACGCTTGGGCCGAACAAGTCTCCCCCGTCGATGGCGGCTTCTCCGGCGGCAGTATGCCCCACGCTTGGGCCGCCTCCTCCTACATCACCCTCATCGACGAAATGCTCGTCATGCGCGACGAAAACAGCCTCGAACTCTTAGCCGGAGCCCCTCCCTCATGGCTCACCGCTGGCCAAACCATCACCATTGACCAGATGCCCACCCCCTTCGGTCCCCTCACCCTCCGCACCGACAGCACCCTCACCATCGATGGTGACAACTGGCAGGGCACCATTACCCTCACCCTCGACGGCGCCCCCCCCGATGGTTACAAATGGCGGCTAGAGCGTGAGCCAACAACTATTACCAACGCCACCTACCACGACGGCTGGCTCCACATCCCTCCCACAACCACCACCGTTATCTTAAATTATTAACCTCTACTTTGCCCCTTAACTGCTAAATAGGGTTCATTTAACATTCAACAACCTGCAACTAAATATCACAACAACACGTATACGGTTATAGTCAGTTTGTTTAGATTATCTTCGTCAGTTATATTGGACACCTATCACATTATGATTATTTTACAGAAAATCAAAACGTTTATCTTCATCTTCTTTGTCACTATACTGATCAACTTTATAGCTGGTGGTATTACTGGCTTAATAGTCTACACCCCTCTCTCCCTTACCCCCTTACCACCAACGCTACTCTACATCCTAACGGGTGGCATCATAGGTGGGACAATCAGTTATATCACCCTCTTCCTCAGTGATATCAATGGTACCCCCATTACCTATAAACGCACCATTATCCTTCTATCCATCATTAACGGTAGTCTTGCTTTACTCAACATCGAACATATGAATATCGATTACGCCCTTGACCCTGATAAACGTATAATGATAGGTGCTGCTTATATTTTCCCCATAGGCATTACACTAGGGTTTGTATCTAGCCTATTTTTAGCCACAATGGCCATCATCACCCCATCCAAAAGCAAAGAAACCAAACAAACCGAATTAGCTTGGACAGAGTTTATCGCTAATTATAATAAATCATTTGATTTACCCACCAAAGAAACAACGATGCCTTTAACCCAAAAGATCCGCATTTTTGTCATTACCACCCTTTTGGGAACCGCCTTAAATCATATAGTCGCTATCATGACTGGTCTCATCATCTATGATACCCTCGGCCTCCTCTTCACCAATCAAGCCATTATCCGTGTTCTCACGGGTGTCATTATCGGTAGCGCCATGACCAGCACGATGATTTGGTTTACTGAATTGCACGGCCGCGGCCGTAATCTTCACTACCCCGCATCTATCTTTGCTGGTATGATTTTTGGCGTCATCCTCATTACCGCCCAAGATATCCATGCCCTAGAATTAACCAATCAACCATTCATAGGTCGCTATTTAGGCGCCGCTGCGAGCCCTTATTTTGGTCTGCCACTCAGTGCTCTTCTGGCCATTGCCAAAATTCGCTATCCGCAACCATCATCCCCCGCCATCATATCCTCCCGCCCATCATCCAACTCATAAGGAGTTTTTATGACCGCAAATTCTCACCCTACAGCCCGATTTTATGAATCCTCTGACCGCATCAACATAATAGGTATTGTCCTCGTCCTAATTATTGGTTTACCCCTCACCATTGCTTTAGGCCTTACCTATGGCTATCTCATGTGGAATATCCCCTCTATTTATCTCTCTGTACTCGTTGTGGGCTTATATGGCGGTCTGATCGGTGTCATCGTCGGCTTCTTAGGTACCCTCGGCAAAATCCGCAACAAATACGTCTTACTCGCCCTCGGCCTTTTCCTCGGCATCGTCGCTGAATACGTTGGCTGGCTCGGCTGGATGGGCGCTATCTTTGAAAGTTTAGACGCAATCCCCATGTTCTTATCTGACTTTACCGCTTTTACGCTCTTCATCCGCAACTTAGCCGTTGATGGCGTTTGGTCTATCGGCGATGCCCCCCCTATCTCCGGCGCCCTGCTCTACTTTTTATGGGCATTAGAAGCCTTAAGTGTGATTGGCTTAGCTTCAATCGTCGCTTATAACTGGGCCAACAACAAAATCTTTTGCGAGGATTGCAACAAATGGGTCACCAAACAAACTGCATTTTCCTCTTTAGCCCCCATCACCGACAAAAATATCGTCCCCTCCGCCCTCGATGGTAATTTTGAACCGTTGAAAACATTAGAACGCGTCAATACGGACCTCTTTTCCCGCCTCACCATTCACCAATGTGATAATTGCAACAACGCTAACTATCTCTCGCTATCACGCATTCACATCACCAAAGATAGTCGCGGTCGCCAAAAGACCGATGAAACCGACTATATTCGTCACCTAGTCATCGATTACAACACAGCCGAAGACATCAAAACTCACTTTAAGCAATAAACAGGAACTGATCACATGCCTTTATCACGCAAAATTATCACCTTCATCTTCGCCTACATTGTCGGCTTAATCATCTTACCCATTACCGGCCTCTTTACCAGCTTAATTGTCCACTACCCCCTATCTTTTTTTCTCTCCAAATTCTTTCTATACTTAACCGTTGGCCCGGCTATCGGTCTAACCGTTGCCTATGTCACCCTCGGCCTCATTCGCATGAACGGCAACACCATCAAATACCCCGCCCTGATCGTTGTTGCCAACCTCTTTGGGGGCCTCATCCTTCTCTTCCTCAATGAACGCGCCGCCTCCTTTTTCCTATCCAACGATCCCATCACCTCCTCCACCATCGGCATGCTCATCGGTGGTTACCTCGCCCTCGCCAACGGGCTACTCATCGCCATTCTCGCCATCACCACCGAAGCCAAAGATGATGCCACCCTCGATAAAGAAGACGCTTGGGCCGATTTTATCGCCAAACAGAAACAAAATAACCAAACTTAACCCATAACTACTTACATCAACCGTTTCAAAAACGGTAAAACCTGCCACGGTCGCGCCGCCGCCGCCGCCAACACCCCCCCCATCATCGCCCCAATCACCCCCACCGCCGACACCTCACTCCCGCCAAAATACAAATTCGGAATCGGCGACGCCGGCCGCAACCACTCATTCTGAAACCGCTCACCCGTCGGCTCCAACCCATAAATCGACCCCATCTGCGGCCGCACAAAATGATCCGTCGATAGCGGCGTCGATAACTCCACATAATCAACCATCCCCCGCAAACCAGGCATATGTTCCAAAAACTGCTGCAACAATCGCCCTTGCATCTCCTCCTTCAACCCATCATAAGCCGCCCCCCGCTTCCGCCAATCCGTCCCCTGCCACGGCGCAAACACCTCCCACGGCACAAACGTAATCACCTCCCCCATATGCCTCTGCTCCGGCCCCGGCTCATGCGTCGGATTCTTCAAGGAGCCAAAACTGCAATACAATACCGGCGCTGGCGGCCACCCCTCCGCCTCCCCATCAATCCGCCACACATCCTGATTCATATCCCAACTATGATAAAACCATTTATTCGCCGCCGTCGCCCCCGCCTTCCGAATATCCCCCTTAAAACCGATATACAAACAAACATGCGCGTACGATGGCCGCAAATCTAATACACTTTGTGCCCATTTTTCGTTCCGATAAGATTCAGGCAACAAATGTCTTATCGTATTAGCCACCCCAATCGCACTCACCACCTGATCCGCCCGAATCTCTTCCCCATCAGCTAAACGCACCCCCACCGCCACCCCCTTCTCGATTAAAATATCAGTCACATCCGCCCGCACCCGCGTCCAACCACCCCCCTCGGCCACCACCTGCAACCACCGATACCCAATCTCCCCCGCGCGCGCCGCCGGGGGGGGGCGCCCGTGCGGGAGATGACGGGGC
>DATHYN010000342.1:0-3333 GCA_035459145.1 Anaerolineae bacterium
GCGGTATATTCTTGATATTTTGGTACTACCGTTGGCGCCAGTGAGTAAGATATCGAGGTCGCCATCGTTGTCGTAATCACCCCAAGCGATATCGCCAAGGACAGTTGGTAGTAGACTGGCATTAATGTTGGTGAAACTGCCAGCGTCATTGCGGTATATTTGTGACAGTTGGACAGAACCATCAAAACCGGTAAGGAGGATATCGAGGTCGCCGTCATTGTCGTAATCACCCCAAGCGACACGGCCGAACTCAACGGGGGTTAAACCGGCACCAATATCAGTAAAAGCAGTACCGTCATTGCGGTAGATTGTGGACATAAGGGTAGCGAAATCAACTCGCCCTATAACCACCATGTCAAGGTCACCATCGTTGTCATAATCACCCCAAGCGGCACTACTGTTGCTAGCACCTGTCAGCCCTGTCCAGCTTAATTCCGTAAAATCCTGCACACAGCGGGATGTGACGGGGCCAGCGGTAAAGCCCCATTGCGTAGGGGCCGAACGACGATTATCACTGATTCGTTGGATCTCATCGGTAACGATAAGTTGCACCTGTTCGCCAGTAAAGAGATTTCGGCTTAGGTCGAATGTGACCGTATCATTTATTACAGCCAGGGTGCCTGTGACTACGCCAGTAAAATTGGTGTGGGCGATAAAGGCGCTATCGGTCACACTGTTTGCGCGTATATCGCCATCAAAAGTAGCGCTAATAGTGGGGGTAATGGCTACCCCAACTGCATTGGGAACAGGCTCTTGAGCGGTTAAGGATATGGGGGAGCAATCATCATTGCGGTATAGTTGAGCCACGCGGGTAAAACTGGTATCTTGACCGGTCAAGAGGATATCAAGGTCACCATCGTTGTCGTAATCACCCCAAGCCACACTGCTCAATTGAACGTTGGTCAAACCGGCATCGATAGCGGTAAAGCTGCCGGCATCGTTACGATACAGTTTGGTTGTTGTCTCAGTTGAAGCGATATCTAAGCCTGTCATCAGGATATCGAGGTCACCATCGTTGTCATAATCACCCCACGCGGAGTGGCCTTGGGTCAGTCCGGAGAGACCGGCGTTAATGTTGGTAAATGTACCGGCATCATTGCGATAGATATGTGATATGGAGGTGACGCCGTTAAAGCCTGTCAGCAAAATATCGAGGTCGCCATCATCATCATAATCGCCCCAGTCGACACTGCTTTGCCGTACCGTTTCTAATCCGGCACCAATGTTGGTAAAAACACCAGCATCATTGCGATATACGTGCGACACTCGGCCAAAGTTATCGCCGCTTAACAGAATATCGAGGTCACCATCATTGTCATAATCGCCCCAATCCACACTGCTGAGTTCAACACCGGTTAAACCGGCTCCAATATCAACGAAGGCACCGTTATCATTGCGATACACACGGGATATGGCAACACCGAAGCCGCCCGTCAATAAAATATCGAGGTCACCATCATTGTCATAATCACCCCAGTCCACACTGCCGCGACTGGCACCGTCTAAACCGGCATTGATGTCGGTAAAAATACCGGCATCATTGCGATACACTTTGGCAATGAAACTACTGCCGACCAGTAAAATGTCGAGGTCGCCATCATTGTCGTAATCACCCCAAGCGACACTGCTGTCGTCAGCACCTACCAAACCAGCGGCGATATCGGTAAAAACATTATTGTCGTTGCGATATACTTGAGAGATTGATCCAGCAGTGCTCTCGCCGGCCAGCAAAAGATCTAAATCGCCGTCGTTGTCATAATCGCCCCAGGCGACACTACCGTCTCGTACGGGTGTCAGATTGGTGGTGACAGGGGTGAACCCACCCGCACAACGATTTAGGGGACCAACAGGGCCAGTGATAAACTCCCATTGTGTGGGGGTCGTCAAACTAATTCCGTCGGTGCTACTGATACCGGCTGTGGCAATAATCTGTACCAGTTCACCCGTGAAGAAATTTCGGTTCGGGTTCAAGGTGATGGTGTTGCCGGATACGCTTAAGGTACCGGTTAGCAGGCCGCCAAAGGAGGTATGGGCGGCAAAGGTGGTGGTGGTTACGCTGGCGGGGGCGACATTGGCATCAAAGGTAGCGGTGACGGCGGTGTTGAGGGGGATGCCGATGGCGTTGGTGGTCGGGTTGTGGCTCGTCAAGGAGAAGGGGGCCAAGCTGGTTGATGTGTCGCCTTGGTTGGCGGGTAGCTGTTCGGGTTGCACGGCGGCAAATATGGCTAACGTAAAGAAGTTGGCAAGAAAGAATGCGATGAAAGATATAAATGTTCGTTTTTTCATTTAACAGTGCCTCCAGTGACAGTGACTTTGAAATATTAGTTGGTAATGGCGAAATCAAACTCACCAGCTTCTTGTGATGTGCCAATCACATTGCCATCACAGGTTGATTCAACGATGAAGTAGTAGTTATTGTCGACATCACCGGTCCGGGGCAAAAAGAGGCCGGAAGTTTGATTGGCGTAGGTGATTACAGTGGGGGGGGTGTAAGGGGTGGTTGATTCATAGATGTTATGGACACAGTTTGTACCGGCATCGGGCCAAGTTAGTTGGAGATCGGTGCCGACGACGGTTAGCGTTAGGGTGATATCGACTTCGACGGGGCAATCGTTGTTGCGGTAGATGGTGGTTAAACTGCCGTTATTACTAGACCCCACGATAAGAATATCGAGGTCACCATCGGTGTCCACATCTCCCCAAGCGGCAACGCCACCAAAGCCAAACCCAATACCGGGCAAACCGGCATTAATATCAGTAAACAGGCCGCCATCATTGTCATAGATGCGTGTTGTGCGACCACCAGGGCCCGTGCCAGCGAATAAGATATCTAAATCACCATCATTATCGTAATCGCCCCAACTGACCATACCTTCCTTAATACCGGATATGGGGAGAGCGAGGTCGGTAAAAAGACCATTATCATTGCGGTACACTTTGAGCACGCGGGTACTGCCGTTGACCTGTCCCGACAGTAAGATGTCGAGGTCGCCATCGTTGTCATAATCACCCCAAGCGACACTGCTGAGATCGACACCGATTAATGAGGTGCTCACTTCGGTAAAAATACCGTTGTCGTTACGATACAGTTTCGATATTTTGGCATTGAAAAAATCTAAGCCGGTCAATAAGATATCGAGGTCACCATCGCTGTCGTAATCGCCCCAAGCGACAGCCCCATCGCGCACACCAGCTAAGCCGGCCCCAATATCGGTGAAAGCACCGTCATCGTTGCGGTATATTCTTGATATTTTGGTACTACCGTTGGCGCCAGTGAGTAAGATATCGAGGTCGCCATCGTTGTCGTAATCACCCCAAGCGATATCGCCAAGG
>DATHYN010000343.1:0-9147 GCA_035459145.1 Anaerolineae bacterium
CATAATTTAGCTCTGATAAGCTAGTTTTTCGCACACCACCCAAACATTATGTTAAGTAATATAAGCTTTGTCGTCAATTTATCTATTCGCACCCCATTGTTCTGCTTTGGTTATTGTCAGATTTTAGGAAGGTCATTAGTAACGGAGTTTTGCCCGTCCCACCCCACTTCAAAACCACCACCTAAAACAGGGCAAAATGGAGTTGAGAAATCTGCCTGAGAAACCCATTAACCAACTCATCCACAGGTTTAATTCATTATCGAACTCAGGTTGTATACCTACCTACTCTACATCTATATAAAATCAACTTTGCATCTAATCTGCAAACCAGCTATACTAACAAAACGCTCATATTAGATCAGCTACAAATTTAAGTAGCCGTTTATGTTTAAGTTTTTACAACTTCATTACATGCTTTATCAGGAGACTGTATTATGTTATCTTTTTTAAGACCTCCCCGGTCATTACTAATACTACTAGTATTATTATTTATCCTGCTCATTACATTGACTTTAGTGCCTTCTTCTAAGGCTAGCCAAACAAAAGCCCCTCCACAGTCAAACACCCCCAGTCTCCACACCCAAACAAGCCAATTCCTAACCCCCCCCTCCAATTTAGCCCCTCTTGACATCGTCAACAACTATCTACAAACCCATAAATCTGATTTTGGTCTCACTGCGGCTGACTTAGCCTCGGCCACCGTCACCGACCAATACACCAGCCGTGGCATCACCCACATCTACATGTTCCAAACATTAAACGGCTACCCCGTCCACAACGCTATGATTGGCGCCCACCTTATGGCCGACGGTCGCATCATCCGCATCACCAACGACTTCGTCCCCGATGCCGCCAATAAAGCCAACACCGACCTCGCCCAAATCAGCGTCGATACCGCCATCACCGCCGCCCGCCAAGATGTCAAAAGCACCTCGGCCACAGTCGGCACGACCCGCCAACTCTATCAAGTCGTTGATGGCACCCCCCACCTCGCTTGGGAAGTCGAATTACGTGATAAAGACGACCAAAATATCTGGTTAATACGTGTCGACGCCGTCTCCGGCAAAGTTTTGGATAAACACAACCAAGTTATCCATGAAGATTTCAAAGCCCAATTCGCCAATTCTGAACAATGGCGTTCGGCGAACAACTACCAACTCCCCGCCTCCACCCAAAGGGCCTACACCCCCTCCTTAATCAGTTCATCCCCTAGCCTTGCCCCTAATGAATATACCGTTTACGCCTGGCCCGTCGAGGATCCAGGCCATGCTAGCCCCGCCCCACCCGCAGACGCCCGCACCATCGAAACCGATCCCGCCACCGCCCCCTCTCCTTTCGGTTGGCATGACACTGATGGCGTCACTGGCAATGAATTTACCGTCACCCGAGGCAACAACGTCAACGCTTACGAAGATGGCAACAACCCTGGCTTCCAACCAGATTGTGGTGCTACCATCAACTGTAATTTCCCCATCGACCTCACTGTTCACCCGGACAACTACGAGGCCGCAGCCATCACTAACCTCTTCTACTGGAATAACATCATCCATGACGTCTGGTACCTCTACGGTTTTGATGAAGCTAGTGGTAACTTCCAAGAAAACAACTACGGCAACGGTGGTGCTGGTGGCGATTCTGTTAATGCCGAAGCCCAAGACGGCAGTGGTACCTGTAACGCCAACATGTCAACCCCAGCCGATGGTGGCAACCCCCGTATGCAAATGTACATTTGTGACAACAATGGTGATGGTATCCCCTCTGATGGTGATTTAGATAATGGTGTCATCGCTCATGAATATTGGCACGGCATCTCCATCCGCTTAACCGGTGGCCCCAGCAACAGTGGCTGTCTATCCTCCCTATCATATAGGGAACAAGGTGGTGAGGGCTGGAGTGACTATGGTGGACTATCCATGACCATCGAAGCCGGCGACACCAGCCTCGATGCCCGCGGGATTGGCACCTATCTCTTTGAGCAAGGCCCTAATGGCCCCGGTATCCGCCCCCAACCATATAGCACTGACTTCGCTATCAATAATTCCACCTACGACACCCTCAAAACCGGTGTCAGCGTCCCCCATGGTGTTGGCTGGGTCTGGGCCTCCATGCTTTGGGAAATGCAATGGAACTTAGTCGATAAAGGGGTTACCCAAAATGGCTTAGACCTCGATATCTATAATGGTACCGGTGGCAACAACTTAGCCATGTCCCTTGTCATCGAAGGGCTCAAACAACAAAACTGTGGTCCTAGCTTCATTGATGCCCGGGATGGTATTCTAGCTGCTGATCTCGCCCTCTATAGTGGCGAAAATCAATGTGTTATATGGGAAGCATTCGCCCGTCGTGGTCTCGGTTTCAGCGCTGATGATGGTGGCTCCGCCGCCAGCGAAACCGATGGTACCGAAGCGTTCGATCTACCCCCTGCTTGTTCGTTTGTATCTGCCACCCCACCCGCTCAAGATGTCTGTGTCGGCTCTAATGTTACTTATGACCTCAGCATAGGCACCGGCTACACCAATCCACCTGTCACCTTATCAGCTGCCAATGAACCGGCTGGCGCCACTGTCACTTTTGGCACCAACCCCGTCAATGGCCCTTATCCCGCCACCACAACCATGTCCATTGGCAACATCACCGCTCCCAATGTCGGCCCACATACCATCACTATCACTGGTGCTGATACTGGTACGATTAATGAAAGTACAACCGTTGACTTAACCGTCTACCCCAACACAGTCGGCACACCAAACTTAACCACACCCGCTGATACCGCCACCAATGAAAGCATTCTTCCCGACTTCAGCTGGTCAGCCGTATCTGGTGCTTCATCTTATTATCTTGAAGTCGCCACCGATATGGCCTTCTCTAATATCGTTTACACCGCTACCACCTCCACCAATTCCCATACAACAACCTCTTTCCTTGCTGGTTCAACAACCCACTATTGGCGTGTAACTGCTAGTAACCTATGTACCACCGGCACCCCCTCATCTGTCTTCTCCTTCACCACCGCCGATATCACCTGTCAAACATTCTCTAGCACCGGTCCTGTCAGCATCCCTGATAATAGCTCCACAACCTCTACCATAAGTACCGGTTTATCTGGCATTAATACCGTCGAAGATGTTAATGTCACCCTTGTTGGTACCCATACTTATATTGGTGACCTCGACTTTATTCTTGACAGTCCTGGGTCAGCCTCCTCCATCACTATCGCCGACTTAGGCAGTTGTGGTAGCGCCGATAACTTCGACTTTACCGTTGATGATTCAGCTGCTACCTCCTTCCCCTGTCCGCCCACCGATGGTGGCACCTATCTGCCTTCTAATCCCTTAAACGGTTTTAATGGCGATAATGCCACTGGCGATTGGACACTCACCATTGTCGATAATGCCGGATTAGACACCGGTACGGTGTCTAGCTGGAGCATAGACATCTGCTATCAGCCAGTAAATGACTTCGACGTTTCCGCCACGCCCACAACCGTTGACATCTGTCAACCGAATGACGCCACCTTCAATATCGATGTCTTAGCCCTTGGCGATTATACCGACCCTGTCACACTCAGTGTCGCCGGTGAACCAGCGGGTACATCAACCGCATTCTCCCCCAACCCTGTAAACCCCGCACCTGGTAGCAGTACCCTTACAATCGGCAACACCACTGCCGCCACACCCGGCACCTACCCCCTCACCATCACCGGCGTCGGCTCCAGTGGCACACACACTGATACTGTCAACCTTAACCTCTTCGCTGGTGCCCCGACCAACCCCACCCTTACCTCCCCCGCCGATAACGCCCTCGATGTCCCCTCCTCCCCTACCCTCACCTGGTCACCAGTAGCCGACGCAAGTTCCTACTTCCTCGAAGTAGCCACTGATGCTAGCTTTACCACCATTGTCTACACCGCCACCACGGCAGCTACCTCAGAAACCGTATCCTTAAGTTCAGCCACAACGTATTACTGGCGTGTAACCGCCAGCAATGGTTGTGGCGCTGGCGCAACATCGGCCATCTTCTCCTTCACCACCGCCGATCTCACCTGTCAAACGTTCTATACGACAGATGTCCCCCAAACTATCCCCACTACAGTAAGCTCAATCACCGCCAATATCGATACCGGCCTCACTGGCAATAACTCAGTCATTGATGTCAACGTTATCCTTGTTGGTACCCACACATGGGTTGGCGATCTTGACTTTGTTGTCGAGAGCCCCGGCGCTGCTTCTACTGTCACCGTCGCTGATTTAACCGCCACTTGTGGCAATCAGGACAACTTTGACTTCATTCTTGATGATGAAGCCACAGGCAATTTCCCCTGCCCACCAACTGGTGGGGGGTCCTATCTACCTAGCAATCCACTCTCCACCTTTGATGGGGATAATGCCACGGGCATCTGGACATTAACTGTCAATGACAATGTTGGTGCTGATGGTGGTCAATTAACCGAATGGGGCTTAGAAATCTGTTATGGCGATGTCCCAACAATCGATGTCAACCCCACCACTATCAATCACTCACAACCAGCCAACACCAGTTCTGACCACACTATCACCATTAGTAATGTTGGTACTGGCAACTTAAGCTGGACTATCCAAGAAGAACCAGGGGCGTTCACTAACGACCTGATGTCTATCTTCACCGCCCCTACCCTCGGCACCTCAGCCCCCACCCTCGACGCCCCAGCCCCCACCCTTGACCCCGCTGGTCTCACCTACCTCACCAACGCCACCAACGCCGCCATCTCTCTCAGCCCAGCTACCGGTGCTGCTAACTTCGTCCGCTTCCCCACCCCACAAACATTCGCTACCGAAGCGAATGCCTCCGCCACTACTCAAGCAGACGCCTTCCTCACTCAACACGGCGCCATCTTCGGCATCACCTCCCCCGCCACCGAGTTGACCACCCCCACCATCTCCCGTGACCAATATGGCTTCACCCATCTCGAATATCAACAACAATACCAAGGCGTCCCTGTCTTTGGTGGTACCATGCGCGCCCATGCCAATGCAGATGGCGCTCTCACCACCGTCAATGGCGTCTTTATCCCTAATATCGATGTGAACAGCAAAGCCAATCTCACCGCTGACGAAGCCACCATCCTCGCCCTCTCCGCCGTAATGGCCCAACCATACAGCAGTGAGCATGAAGAAGGTCATGCCAAACCAGAGTTCGCTCTCACCGACTTAGAGGCCGAGCCAGCTCAACTCTATATCTATCGTACCAACCTCCTCCAACAAATCGCGGGCCACAACCACCTCGTCTACGAAGTCGAAGTACGTTACGCTAATACCTTACGTGAATTCATCTATATCGATGCTCACAATGGTAAAGTCGTTGACCGCTTCTCCGCTATCCACGACGCCATGTTCCGCCGCTTGTTTGAGGGCAATACCAGTACCCAAGTTTGGCAAGAAGGGGACGCCTTCCCTGGCTCCCTCAACGCTGACCAACAAAACATCGTCGTCGCCTCCGAAGACTCCTACAACTTCTTCGCCAACGCCTTCGGCCGCGACTCCTACGATGACGCTGGTGCTGAACTACAATCAGTCAACAATGACCCCACCATCTCCTGCCCCAACGCCAATTGGAATGGTAACACCACCAACTACTGTAACGGTGTCACCGCCGATGACGTTGTCGCCCACGAATGGGGCCATGCTTACACCGAATACACCAATGGCTTAATCTACGCCTGGCAAACCGGTGCCCTCAATGAATCCTACTCCGATATCTGGGGCGAAACCGTTGACCTCCTCAACGGCTACGGCAACGATACCGGCGATACCAACCCACGTACCAGCTGTAACAACGCAGAGCTACGCTGGCAAATGGGTGAAGATGCGACCGCCTTCGGTGGCGCCATCCGCGACATGTGGGACCCCACTTGTGATGGCGACCCCGGCAAAGTCACTGACACCGAATACTGGTGTTCTACTGGTGATGCTGGTGGCGTTCATATCAACTCCGGTATTCCCAACCGTGCTTACTCGCTAATGGTTGATGGTGGTACCTTTAATGGTCAAACCATCACCGCCCTCGGCCTCACCAAATCCGCCCACATCCATTGGCGGGCCCAAAGCGTCTACGAAACAAACACCTCTGACTTCCCCGTTCACGCCGACGCCCTCGAAGCCGCTTGTACCGACCTCATTGGCATCGACCTCCAAGGTCTATCCACCAATGGCCCAGCTGGTCCATCTGGTGAAATCATCACCACCGCTGACTGTCAAGAAGTTGCCGAAGTCATCCTCGCCGTCGAATTCCGAACTGAACCCTCCTGTGGTTTTGCCCCCATGTTCGACCCCAATGCCCCCGCTTTATGTAGCGCCGGCACCGCCGCCTCGAATATCTTATTCGAGGACTTCGAAACCGGCTTAGGCTCATGGACTGTCAGTCAAGCACCGAGCAACCCCGCAACATGGGATGCCCGTGACTGGACCATAACCAGCTCCTTACCAGACGCCCGCCCCGGCAATGGCGTCTACGGACCAGACCCCGTCGTCGGTGATTGCCAAACAGACCTCGATAACGGCATCATTCGCCTCGACAGCCCAGCTGTCAATATCCCCGCTGCCGCTAACACCCCCATCCGCATGGCCTTCGATCACTACGCCTCCATGGAACAAGATTGGGATGGTGGTAATCTCAAGATCAGCATCAACGGTGGTGCCTTCACCCTCGTACCAAACTCCGCCTTCACCTTCAACGGCTATCCCGGCACCCTCAATACAGCTGGTGCTGGCAATGATAACCCCCTAGCTGGTCAAGCTGCCTTCACCGGTGCCAATGGTGGCTCCGTTGCTGGTAGCTGGGGTCAAAGTCAACTCGACCTCTCCTCCCTCGGTGTCAATCCTGGTGATTCCGTCCAACTCCGTTGGGAACTAGGTACCGATGGCTGTAATGGTTGGGATGGCTGGTATGTTGATGATGTTCAAATCTACTCCTGTGTTCAACTCTGTACTGCCCCTGCTGATGTCAGCTGGCTGTCACTATCTACGCTCAGTGGCACAACCGCTGAGGCCAGTAGCACCCCCATCACCGCTACTCTAGACAGCACTGGCTTAGCCGCTGGCAACTACAGCGCCAACGTCTGTATTAACAGCAATGACGCCAACTCACCTCTCTACGCGGTTCCCATCAGCATGACTGTCACTGGCTGTTCCGCCCCCACACCGCCGTCCAACATTGACATCTACTTCGCTGGTGCTAACGATGTCATGCTCAGTTGGGCGGATACGGGTGACGATAATTACGAAGTATGGTGGTCAGACACCCCCTACTTCATGCCTGGCGATGCTGGTAGTAACCAAAACATGGTCAACGGCCCCTTCAGTGCCACTGTCACTTGGGCTCATAGCTCCGTTATGAGCAATGGCACAAACTACTTCTATGTCGTTACCAATAGTTGTGGGCTTGTCAGTTCTAGCGCAGTTGAACGCGAAGGTAAGTTTGACTTCAACTTAACACCTGGGCAATAATGCCTAAGGCGGTAATGCTCACCGCATTATCGCCCACTTTGTAAACTCCCTGGGGGGGGAGCTACTTTTTATCTACCACAACGCTGATGATCAACCAACTAAATCTATATCCAAGCCCCCAACACCAACCCTTTACCCTCACCAGCACCAACCCCACCAATCACACCGCCGTCCTTCTCATCCACGGCTTCCTCGGCACCCCCGCCGAATGCCTCCCCCTCGCTCAACATATCCACCAAACATTCAACTATACCTGCCACGCCCCCCTACTCCCCGGCTTCGGCTCCGATATCGCCACCCTCCACCACCGTACTATCTCCGATTGGCAAGCCACCATCACCACCGCCTATCACCAACTCAACCAAACACACCAACACATCTGGCTTATCGGCTACTCCCTCGGCGGCGCCCTCGCCCTCACCACCACCCCCCTCCTCAATCAAAACCCCCTCTTCAAACCAGTTCACGGCCTCATTCTCATCTCCCCCATGCTCAAAATCGCCCTCGAAACCCCCTTCAACCTCGCCCTCTGGCATCTTAGCAAATATCTCATTAGCCTCACCCGCCCCCTCAACCGCATCAATTTCAACGACCCCCGCTTCCGCCAAGAAATGACTACCATCTTCCCCACCCTCGACCTCGATGACCCCCATGTCCAAACTGCTCTCCGTCAACTCCCCTTCCCCCGCCGCCTCATCGACCAAATCCTCCGCCTCGGCCGCCTCGCCCGCCACCAACTCCCCAGAATCAAAACCCCAACCTTCATCCTCCAAGGCGACCGAGATCCCATCATCCCCCCCACCTACCTCCGCCACCACGTCCCCACCACCGTCCACTACCAAGAAATACCCGTCAACCATGACATCCTCGACCCCGATCGCCCCCACTGGCCCGCTCTCCTCCACGAAATCAATGACTATCTCACTCTCCCCTTATCATCCTCCACCCAACCCTAAATCTAACTCCGTTTCCGCTTCCGGAAAGAGCTGACTGCTCCCCAAAGCCCCTTCATAAGAATAAAATTTCAATACCCCCTCTTCATCACACAACCACACTTCCCGCGCCCCTTTCGCCAAATACAAATCAATTTTCTCCGTCATCTCTCCCATCGTATTTGATGGCGAAATAATCTCAATACAAAGCTCTGGCGCTCGGCCAAACGGTGTCGCTAACCCCTGCTCATCTAAAAATGCCGCTGAAAACCAAACAACATCTGCCACTTTAACCCCCTTCCGCGTTAAAACAGAACATTCTGTTATCACCCCCCCCTCTTTCTTCTGCCCATGCAAAAATGCGGCTAACAACGTTTGTAAATAACCATGTTTATTAGATGCCGGACTCATCATAATATGTCCCCACTCATTTAATTCAACTTTAAAGGGTAAGTTCTGTAACTCACTCATCAGCAGCACTTCAGCCCATCGTGCTTTTAAATCAATTTTAGGCAAATATGTCACTAAACTCATGCCACGACCTAATTCCTTCAATCAAAGAGGATTATTCATATAAACTACTCTAAAATATAACATCAAACTTAACCTCTTGCCAAATCCCTAATAAAACCTTATCATACTCCCATGATAAAATTAGTTACAATATTAATCTCCCTCATCATCCTCACCGCCTGCACCACCTCACCCGCAACTCTCTCCCCCACCCCAACCGC
>DATHYN010000344.1:0-37884 GCA_035459145.1 Anaerolineae bacterium
CAACAAATCAAAAAAAATCCACCAAACCTCCCCCCCACCAACACCTCCCTCTCACCACACAACAAAAAAATCCCCAAAATCCGCGTCCAATCCCACCAAACCTCCTCAAACCAACACCTCCCTCACCCCACCAACCAAAAAATCCGTCCAATCTGTCCAATCTGTCCAATCTGTGTCCCATCCTTCAACCATCAACCAACTCAAACAAACCCTTTTTACAAAATCCAAAGGAGAATCACATGAACAAAGAAACCCTCGGCCGCCAAATCTTCGACCTCTCATACATCACCGGCCAATTCAAACTACGCTCCGGCCAAATCGCCACCGAATATTTCGACAAATACCTCTTCGAAGCCAACCCCGCCGTCCTCAAAGCGGTCGCCGAACAACTCCAACCCCTCCTACCCACCCAATTCGACGCCCTCGCCGGCCTCGAAATGGGTGGCATCCCCATCGCCACCATGCTCTCCCAACTGACCTACAAACCAACCCGTTTCGTCCGCAAACAAGCCAAAGAGTATGGTACTTGCAAACTGGCCGAGGGTGGCGACATCCACGGCCAACACCTCGTCATCATCGAAGATGTCATCACCTCCGGCGGCGCCGTCCTCGACGCCGCCAAAGCCTTACGCGACCGCGGCGCCATCGTCAACCACGTCGTCTGCGTCATCGACCGTGAAAGCACCGGCCGCCAAAACCTCGCCGATATCGGTCTCTCTATGCACGCACTCTTAACAAAAAGTGAATTAGAACGGCTCGGTCAAAATTAAGTTTTGATCATTTGCCTCCCATTGTTATAATCGAGGGGATGCTTATTTACCTTAATAATGTAAATAAGCCGTTGCCCGGGGCTGGGTGAGCAACCTTAAGATTTTATTATGTATCCTATTATTTAACGCCAACTGTTATCTAAACAGTTTAATTAAACGGGTACGGCTATTACTGGTAGTGAAAAGATATGGAAAATAATACTGGACGAGATTTAACTTGGTTAATTATAATATTGGTTCTTGTAGGGGGTGGCATTTGGATTGCCACCAATCCGAACTACCCTATCATTCAAGGACTTGACCTTCAAGGCGGTTTGCAAGTCTTATTGCAAGCTGACTTACCTGGTGGCCAAGAAGTCACCAGCGATCAAATGATCACCGCTCAAAGAATTATCAATGATCGGATCAATGGGTTAGGTGTCGCGGAAGCAACCGTGCAAATCGAAGGAGATGACCGCATTCTCATCGAATTGCCCGGTATCGAAAATCAAGACGAAGCGATCGGCTTGATTCAAGGGACCGCCCTGTTAGAATTTATCGACACCGGCACCATGCAGCTCCCCGAAGGGAGCTGTGTCCGCACTAGCGAAAACAACGGCGCCCCTTCTCCCTGTGAAATCGGCCTCGACCCGAACGGCTTTGGTGCCCCCACCACCGTCTACGATACGGTCCTGACCGGTGCTGGCCTTGAAAACGCGACCGTTATCAATCAAGGTGGCCTCCAACCATACGTTGTCGGCTTCGAATTAAAACCTGATGCCTCCGATATTTTTGAAGAGCATACCAGCCAAAACCAAGGCCGTACTTTGACCATTGTCCTCGACAAAGTCGTTTTATCCAGCCCCACCATTAGCGCTGTCATTCGCGATGAAGGCACCATCACCGGCAACTTCACTGTCGAAGAAGCCCAAGAACTAGCCCTCCAATTGCGGTATGGTAGTTTGCCCGTCCCCTTAACCATTGAAGGGACCCGTCAAGTCGGCGCTACTTTAGGAACGGAATCAATTGAATCCAGTATCCAATCAGGTATTATCGGTCTTATCGTCGTCCTCTTGTTCATGATTGTCTACTATCGGGTTCCCGGTATACTAGCCGCGCTCGCTTTGCTGGTCTACGCCTTGCTCAACTTCGCCTTTTATAAATTAGCCGGGGTCACCATGACCTTGCCCGCCATCACCGGCTTCTTGTTATCAACCGGTATGGCCGTCGACGCCAATATTCTCGTCTTCGAGCGGATGAAAGAAGAGCTACGCGCCTTCCGCACCCTACCCGAATCGATTGATGCTGGCTTCGACCGCGCTTGGACCTCCATCCGGGACTCCAATATCGCTACCCTTGTTATCTGTGTCATCCTCTTCGTTTTTGGCCGTAACTTCGGTGCCAGTATCGTCACCGGCTTCGCCGTGACCTTGTCGATTGGGGTTTTCATCAGTTTATTTACAGCTATCACCGTCACCCGCACCTTCGTTCGCCTCGTTTTGGGCCAAGCGGCTGACTTCTTCCAAAACCGCCGTTGGTTATTAGGGGTTTAATATGTTTCAATTAGTACAAAGAAGAAAATACTACTTCACATTTTCGGGCATCGTTTTGGGGTTGGGAATTTTATTTATGATTATTTCGACGGTACGCACCGGCGCTCCCTTCAATTTAGGGGTCGATTTCCGCAGTGGTACCCGTTTTGAGCTTCAATTCGAAAACACAGTGACGGAAGGGGCTATTCGTGGTGTCTTCCAAGACGCCGGTATCAACAACCCCTCCGTCATCGCCTTAACCGGTGAAGGGTTAACCAATGCGTGGCAAATTCGCTCCGAATTTGTCACCCCCGAAATCACTGAAGCGCTGGTCGATAATTTGGAAACTGATTTATCCCCCTTAATCGAGGGCACCACCCAAATCCAAAGTGTCAGCCCCACTGTTGGGCAAGAAGTAACCCGTGCCGCCATGGTCGCTATCGTTGTCGCCGCCGTGGTCATCTTATTCTACATTATGGCCGTTTTCCGCGAAGTGCCCAACCCGTTACGTTACGGTGCTTGCGCTGTGGCCGCCATGGTTCATGATCTGTTCATCATTTTTGGCTTTATGGCTGTCATGGGCATGGTGTTGGGCTGGGAAGTAGACGCGCTGTTTTTAACCGCCGTTCTCACCGTCGCCGGTTTCTCCCTCCAAGATACCATCGTCGTCTTCGACCGTATCCGGGAAAATATTATCCGCCAACGGAACGAACGTTTCGAGATAATCGTCAATCGCTCTATCCTCGAAACCATCCACCGCTCCTTAGCCACTCAGCTCGCCGCCATGTTCATCATGGTCGCTCTCCTCTTCTTCGGTGGCGCTTCGATTAAACATTTCATCGCCGTTCTCTTCGTTGGCCTCTTAAGCGGAACCTACAGTTCAATCTTCACCGCCGTTCCCTTGCTCGTCGCTTGGGAACAAGGGGAAATCCCGTTCTTAAATAATGAGGCTTAACCATTTGTTTCGTCAAAAACTATCATTTCTTAAAATGATACGTGGGGTGGGGAGCTGGGGCCTTCTGCTCGTCGCTGTTTGGCTGTTAACCAGCTGTGGTACCCCACAGCCTATCCCCAACAACGGCCCACAAGCAGCCCCAACCCCCTCCCCCATGATTGGTGGCAGTGCCGGTATTGGCCCGCCACCTAGCCTCGTCCCCATCCCCACCCTGTTCCCCACAAAAACACCATGGGCCACCACCACGCCCTTTCAAGACACCCCTCCCACCGCCGTCCCCAAACCAAATGAGGGCACGCCCATCGATTACGACCAACCTGTCCTCATCATGGATTATCTCATTCCCGGCTTAGGTTTAGAGCGTCGCTTAGGGGGAACAATTGATGCCGACTTGCAAATGAGTGATGAAGCCACCGGCGCTCAAGTGGTACGCCAACAGCAAGCCGCTATCTTACTTGAACTACAAGGGATACTCAACAATTTATCCTTAGCCCCGTTGCCCAACGAATGCCCTCTCTGTGTCCGCCTCTCCTACGAATTACCCCTAGCCAACTTATCTGGCTCTGGCTGGCTAACCAACACCCAGCTCTTAGCCAGTATGGAAAACTTCACCGCTATCTATTTAGGCCCTCACTTCCCCACCAATACCATCATCGGGCTCAGGCGCAGCGCCTCTGCCTACCATAGCGCGCACACCATCGCTGTCACCTCTGATGGTCAGGTTTGGATCTGGTCCGCAGTCGAAGCAGAGCTATCAGCACCGGTTCCGATAGGGCAATTAGAGACAACGTTGCTGGCTGAGTTAGAAGCATTACCTCTTGAAGAGCTGGCTGAGACGTATGAAGTTCCTTGTGATGGCCGCCCTGTTGAAACTTTATTCCTCCAAAAAGAGGCTAGTCAAAAAACAGTGCGTGTTCTCTGCCCCGAACTCTCTCTGCCCAGCCATTTGTTACCGTTATACCTCAATCTAGATACGTTAATTAATGCGGCCTTAGCTGATTCTTTCGCCTCACGCGAAGATGAGTTAGCGCCAATGGTGCCGCTGGCTACTTGGCTTGAATATCAACGGGCAGATGGAACCCAGTTGACAATAGAAATAGATGGCGCGGCGACTTTAGTGACGGCCGAGGGAGATGTTGTCACCACCACCCTCCCGCTTGCAGAGATCGAACCGATTACGGCGGAACTATTAGCCCTAGATGTTACTGTTCCCGGCTTAGCCGTCTATTTCCAAAGAAATGTGTCTGATTTAATCATTATTCGTGATAAGAACGGTTTTAATGAGTTAGGCTGGGATAGTCAGCTCATCGCCTCGATACCACCCGCAATTGTTCAATTGGATGCCTGGATAACCGCTTTAATGCCCACCGATGCCACACCCACACCAATCAGTACGCCCACTACAGAACCAACAGCAACGCCTACCCCCTCACCTTAACCTACTACCGAATAACTTTGGAGGTTAACTATGCAAGCTCTCTATGTAGCCAATGGCGAACTGCAATATCGCCATCAACATCCACAACCAGAACCTAAGCCAGGTGAAGCGCTTATCCGTTTATTACTGATGGGCATCTGCTCCACCGATTTAGAAATTGTAAAAGGGTATGTGCCTGGTTTCGATGCCATTCTGGGTCATGAATTTGTTGGTATCGTCGAGCAAGCGGATGATGACAGTTGGGTGGGTAAACGGGTAGTGGGCACCATCAACTTAGGCTGTCAACAATGTGCCATCTGTCTAGGCCATGGGGCCGAGCATTGCCCTCACCGCACCGTGCTAGGCATCATCGGTCGTGATGGCGTTTTCGCCGATTATGTCACTTTACCCCTCACCAACTTATTAGAAGTCCCCACCACTGTTTCTGATAAAGAAGCTGTTTTCACCGAACCATTAGCCGCTGCGTTACGCATTCGTGAGCAACTATTAATCCAACCAACGGCGCGGATTGCTGTCGTTGGTCCCGGCCGTTTAGGGCTGTTAATAGGGCAAGTATTGGCTTTAGCCGGCACAGCGGTTACAATGCTCGGCCGCCGCCCCGAAAGCTTACTCTTACCCGAGCAATTAGGCCTAGAGATTGGTATAACGACCGAATATGAGGATAATAGCTTTGATGTTGTCGTCGAAGCAACTGGCAATGAGGCTGGTTTGCAACAGGCCTTGCGCTTGACACGGCCGTTAGGTACCTTAGTTATGAAAAGCACCTATGCTGGCCGAGCGCAAATCGACCTCACCAAGCTAGTTGTAGATGAAATCACCGTGATCGGCTCCCGCTGCGGCCCCTTCGCCCCCGCCCTCCGCTTGCTGGCGGAGAAAAAGATCGCCGTGCAAGAGATGGTGGAAGCCGATTATGCTTTACGTGATGGCCTCACCGCTTTAGAATATGCCGCCCGCCCCGGCGTGCGCAAGGTCATTTTACGCCCCTAAGTGTGAACAGTCCATAAAATCAGGTTGACAATTGGCCAAAAAAGTGAGATAAATTAGAACATATGAACGACTACCCTGAAGATCCATTAATCCGTGCCAGTGAAATTGGTGAATATGTGTACTGCCATCGCGCCTGGTGGCTCAAACGATTTGAAGGGCGACAATCATCTTACGTTCGTGAACTTCGTGCTGGTCAAGAATACCACGAAGCCCACGGTGCCTTGGTTCGTCGCTCGCAACGCACCCGACAAATAGCAATTGGACTCTTTATGGTCGCCATTATCATTTTAGGATTATGGCTTCTACAGACATTATAAGGGTATCGATGGATATGATAACTGATTCATGGCAAATTGGGGGCTTAGCCTTGGCGCTGGCGTTAGCGCTGTTAGGGCTAGCCGCTTGGTTATGGGCTTGGGACATGTGGCAACGAGCCGGATTGCCAGCAGGGGATGTGATTGCTAGTGATATGGGGCATTGGTACCCACAAAAAGAGCCTTTGTATGATCCTGAATTAGAACTAACCGGCCAGCCTGATTATTTGATTCAAACACCAGAGGGGGATATTGTCCCCGTCGAGGTCAAATCAACGCCAGCGCCACCGGAGCCTTATGCTAGTCATGTCCTCCAATTAGCCGCTTATTGTGTGTTGGTCGAGGCGAATTATGGCCAACGGCCGTTCTACGGCATCCTCCAATACCGCGACCGCGCCTTTGCTATTGATTTTACGGCCGAGTTAGAAGAAGATTTCCTCGATGTCCTCGCCCAAATGCGTGCCGATATTTACCGCGACGAAGTCGACCGCGATCACCAAGATATTCGCCGCTGTTTACGCTGTGGCGTCCGTGACTATTGCGACCAACGCTTGGCCTAAACTTATTATCAAACCTGAGTTCGATAATTCCCCCTCCCCCCAAACGTCATTTCGAGCGCAGTTCAATCCGCCCTACCCTCGATAAGCCCCACCCATAAATCAAGGATTGAACGAAGTCGAGAAATCTACCCTAACAACACATTAACCAACTCATCCACAGGCTTAATCCATTGGCGAACTCAGGTTATTAAGGAACTTTTTGTACCAAAACAACGTCATATACGTAGCAACAAACCCAATAAATTCTACAACTCGTTAACCAAAGGACAAAAGATATCCATGATAAATAATCACCCTTACCCCCAACAAACACGCTCTCCCAAAATATGGCGTATGCTCCTCATTATCACCCTTTTACTCCCTTGGCTCACCCATCCGTCAGACACGGCCTGGGCCTGTTCCTGTGTTGAAGGTGAAACAGTGACCGATGCCGTTAATCGCGCCCACCTTGTCTTTGCTGGCGAAGTAACTGATGAACAAACCTTATCAACACTTTTTTCATCAACAGATACCGCTTATGCGTTCAATGTCCAAGAAGTATGGAAAGGAGAAGCCAGTCGCAATTTAGTCATACAAACAGCGAAAGACAGTGCCGCTTGTGGCTATAATTTCAACGTAGGCAATACCTATTTAGTTTATGCTTATGAATATGAGGGGCAATTACAGACAAATCTCTGTTCGCGCACGACTGAGTTGAGTTCAGCCACCGAAGATTTAAATATCCTCGGTTCAGGCAATCCACCACTCCCCGCCAACAACACCCTCCAAGACAACTTCAGTTGGCTCGTTTTAGCGGGTATAGGAATGATCACATTGACTGCTACTGGTTACATTATTTGGAAAACACGTCAATCCGTCGCAGTTTGATCTTCAACTTGGGGCAAGGCAAACCAAAATGTACTGCCTTGCCCAATTTCGCTCTCCGCCCCCACTTCCCCATCTAACTTTTCTAAAATACGTTGCACAATCGATAAGCCCAACCCCTGCCCCTCGGCCGCATTCTGGTCAAAACGAGTAAAGGGCACAAATAGCTTCGCCGCATCCTCCGCCGAAATACCTGGTCCATAATCTTTAACCCAAAAACGAACCATCCCATCTGCTTGCGCCGTCGCCCCAATCTCAATCTTAGCTGGCCGACCACCATATTTGATCGCATTGCTAATATAATTGGCCCACACCTCTTCAATCCACGACCCATATCCCCACACAACTGGCCACTCTTCATCAATAGTAATATCAGGTTCATGCTGGTCAATAATATACTCAAGCCGCTTGCACGCCTCATGGACCAAATGTCCCATATTTTCCACCGCTTCCAAACTGATTTCTTGTTTACGCACACGGGCTAGCAATAATAACTCCTGAATAATATTATTCATCTTATTACTACTATCGCTAATACGGTCTAAAATCGTATTTTGGCGCTCAACCGTTAACTTATCCCGATGGGCTTGCAACATTTGGGCAAATCCTAGGATCGATGTCAATGGATTTTTAAGATCATGCGCCACAGTATGGGCAAATGCATCTAACTCGCGGTTCTGCGTTTCTAACTCTTGGGTATAATTCTCTAATTCAACATATGTCCGCGCATTGCTCATCGCTAAGGCGATTGTTTCCGCCACGGCCTCGGCCAACTGCAACGTCTTCGGCGTAAAATCTCCCTTATAATGATGTCCAATCACCAACAAACCCAAACAGTCAGTCGCATACAACAAAGGCTGAACCAAAATCTCTTGCCAATCCTTATCTAAATCTTCAGTCAACGCCGATGCTTGCCCAGCTACCCACACCGCCGCCCGCTTCTGCCCAAATACATCCGTCAAGATATTTGCCTCGGCCAAAGAAACCTTAGCCGGCAATTGGGCGGCAAACGGTTCCGATTGGTAACGTAAGTTCAAATCAGTTTCTTGTTCGTTGGGCACATAAAAAGCCACCGCCGCCCATGATTGCCGCGTAATCATCTGTTGGGCCGCTTTTTCTAAAATCTCAGCGATATCTTGGCTTAGACTCACTTCGGCTAAGACATGGTATAACATGCTTTGGTCCGCTGCTAATTGGCGTTGTTCTTCGTAATTTTTGGCGTTATTGAGGGAGAGGGCAAGCTGGGGGGCCGAGGCTTGTAATAAATCTAGCTGTTCGTACGTAAACCGATGTACATCAGCATGTGTCAATGTCAAAATGCCAATCACATTTTCTTGATATAAAATAGGCACTGATAACACCGACCTAGCTTCATAATCCTGATCCGGCAAAGTTAACCAACGCTCATCTTCACGCGTATCATCAACCAATGCTGGCTGTTTATGTTGCAACACCCAACCAGCTAAACCACTACTAATTATTCGATCTGTTTTCTCCGCCCGCCCTCGCACCAATGCTTCTTCTACCCGTACACGATAAGTCACACGACCAGAGTCATCTAAAACAATTAACGTACCAAACTTTGCCGCTGTCAATTTAACCGTGATCGACAAAATATTCTCTAACGTACCTTGCCAACTGGGCTCTTGAATCGTCGCCTTCGTAATCGCCGCCAAATTCTCTAACTGCTGTTTCTGCGTATCCAGCTCATCGTTTCTAATTTGAAGCTCAAGGGCAAAGCTTTGCTCCGTTTGACGCAATTTCTTATGCGCCAAAGAGGTATTCAATCGCGCTTCCAACAATGTTGGATTAAACGGTTTGGGCAAGAAATCAGTAGCTCCCATCTGAATACATCTAGCCACTGAATCCGCATCATTAATATTTGACAAGATAATAATCGGTAACGATTGCAAAATCGGATTCTGTTTAATCGTCTCTAACACTTCATAACCATCAATATCCGGCATAATGAGATCAAGTAACAAGGCATCAATCGGATACTGATTAAGTGCCTCCAACGCCTCTCTCCCTCCCTTGGCTTCAATCACAGTATAATCTTGTTGCTTCAACGTCCGCTTAAGGATAGAACGATTAACTGAACTATCATCAGCGATAAGAATAACTCCTTTTTCATTTGCGGCTATAGGTCGATTTGGCATTTGCATTTATTTGCTTTAAACTTAAACTCTTATAAGATAACTACATCAGCACGATGGTAATATTGGGGTCATTCAGAGATAGTAAGGAGTCTCCACCACACAAAGGCTATAGTTGAATTCACAAGTTTTATTATTGTAACTACTGCCTGTCTATGTTACCCTATTTTCACCATTTATGCTAAATTAAAATTTGTAATGGAGGCCAGCACGCCTATGACAACGGATGTGGTTTTAGTTCTACTAATTTTAGCTGGGGCAATCGTGTTGTTTGCCTCAGAAAAAATACGTGTTGCTTTGGTTGCCTTAATGGTTACAATGGCTTTGCTGTTAACCAATTTATTAACACCTGAAGAAGCATTTTCCGGTTTTTCTAGCCCAGCTGTAGTCACTGTCTGGGCCATCTATATCGTTAGTGCCGCCCTAATGCGTACGGGCGTCGCTGACTATATGGGTGATATCATTTTGCTTGTTGCTGGTAAAACTGAAGGCCGTCTTGTTGGTGTCATTATGACCACTGTGGCTGTTATGTCCGCTTTTATGAACAATATTGGGGCCACAGCGGTACTCATGCCTGTTGTTATCCGCATCGGCCGCCAAGTGAAAGTCCCCGCCTCCAAACTCTTAATGCCTCTCGCTTTTGGCTCTTTAGTCGGTGGCGTGACCACTCTCATTGGTACACCACCGAACCTATTAGTGAGTAATGCCCTCGAACAAGCCAATCTCCCCCCCTTTGAATTGCTAGATTTCACCCCTGTCGGCTTGATCATCATGTTTAGCAGTATCGCCTATATGGTTCTGATTGGACGCCATCTTCTGCCAAACAATGCGCCCAAACGAACCCAGAATGAAAATCTAAGTCATGAATACCAATTAGGTCAATACCTGTCTGAACTGCATGTGATGTCTGATTCACCCTTAATTGGACAAACGTTAGTTGAAACTGGGTTAGGCGAAAATTTCGATTTAACCGTTATGGGTATTATCCGTGATGGTCGCACACGCTTAGGCATTATGCCCAATGCCCATATCGCCGCTGGTGATATTCTACTTGTTGAAGGTCATCTAGCTAATGCCCTCAAAGCGATAGGCCGCCTCGGCCTCGCCCTCGTCCAAGAAGTTACCCTAGACCGCATGGATCTTGTCTCTGATGAGACCGCTCTCGCTGAAATCGTCCTAGTCAACCCGGATGCCTTTGTCGGCCAAACATTACGTGAACTACACTTCCGCACCACTTATGGCCTCACGGTTCTCGCTTTATGGCGTAGTGGCAAACAATTAGTTGGCCACCTACGCGATGAACCACTCTTCTTAGGTGACACATTACTTATCCACGGCCGTTATGAGCGCATAAAAGACCTCCAAAATAGCAAAGCATTCGTTCTTCTTAATAATCCTGTCGAAGTAACACGCCCTCTGTTACACAAAGCCCCTATCTCCTTCATCATTTTCATCTCCATGATCTCACTCGTTCTATTTGGTTATCTGCACATCTCAACCGCTGCCGTTCTCGGTGCCATTCTCAGCATCCTGACTGGCTGTATTACCATGGATGAAGCTTATGAGGCCATCAATTGGGAATCTGTTTTTCTCATCGCTGGTATGCTCCCCCTCGGCCTAGCCATGGAACAAACCGGTACAGCCGACTTCTTAGCTGATCAAATCTTAAATCTTATTGGTGACCGAGGCCCTCTTGCCGCCATGCTCGGCCTCTTCCTCCTCACCACTGGCCTAACTGCCTTCATGTCCAATGCCGCCGCCGCCGTCCTCGTCGCCCCCATCGCCATCAATACCGCCTTTAGTCTACAAGTCAACCCCCACGCCTTCGTCATGGGCGTCGCCATCGCCGCCTCCAATTCGTTCGTCACCCCCATCGCCCATCAAGTCTGTGTCCTCGTCCACGGTCCTGGCGATTATCGCTTTTTCGATTATGCCCGCGTCGGCTTCCCCTTAACCTTAATCATCTGGGTCATTAGCCTTATTTTCTTACCGATATTTTGGCCGTTATAATAGATTCGTATACAATTCATTTACTATCATTTCGGTTGTTAAAGTGAAAAAGTTTGTCCTTTTCCTGCAACAACCTCAACGCATTAAAAACTCACTTTCAAGCCTAATGGCTGAACATCTTTCGTTTAATGCCCTTACAATTGAGGTCTGCCCATGGCGAATAACTCGCAAGATAGCGCAACAGAATCTGCTCCACCCACCACCACAATACCCCAATCACCATTGCCTGATATCAACATCGATCAAGAAACATGGGACAATTGGGCCAGTCAAAATTTAATCTCTATAACCAGTTTTCAACGTGGACGTGCTTTACTCGGTGGCTACGCTTCTCTAGCTGATTGGCACTGGTTCAGCAACTACGGGCTTTTACTCATGGGAGCAGGCTCACTAGTCGCCGGCATCTTCTTTTTCTTCGCTTACAATTGGGCTTCCATCCCCCCCGCTGGCAAACTAGGGGTGCTCCAATTTTTGCTGATTAGCTCAGCCGCTATCGCCATCTGGCAAGGACTCGATAAAATAAGTGCGCGCGTCCTCCTGCTCGTATCAGCCGGCATGGTCGGCGCCTTCCTCGCCGTCTTCGGCCAAATATACCAAACCGGTGCCGATGCCTACCAACTATTCCTCAGCTGGGGTTTCTTCATTTTCGGCTGGACCGTCATCGCCCGCGATAAGCTAATCTGGATTTTATTTACCACCGTCACCTACACAGGTATCGCCCTCTACATTTTCACCTTTCCCGCTATCGATCAATTATTTGATGAAATCAGTTGGGTCTACTGGTCGTTGATCCTTCTCTTCTGGGAAGGGGGCCGTCTTTTGCACTGGGATTGGCTACAAGGCGGCCGTTGGTTGCAACGGCTAGCTCTTTTTATCTGGTTCTTTATCAGCACCGCCCTCATGGTTGATTTTGTGACCACCAACTTTTCTAGTAGTGGTTGGCAATTTCTTATCTACACCATCTATCTACTGACTAGCATCACCGTTTATAGCCAGCTCATCCGTGACCTATTTGGGATCACACTCCTCGCCTTTAGCCTCGTTGTCATCCAAATAAGTTGGTTTTTTGAGATTTTTAGTTACGATAATGCTTTTGTCCTCCTATGCACCAGCTTGCTTGTTGTCGGTGAGGTTGGCGCGATTATCGTTGGCCTGCGTTGGCTTGATCAGCGTTGGTCTTTAGCCGAGGAAAAATTACAGTCATGAAACGTTCTACACTTTTAGCCCAGTTACAGGCGGAAGATCTGCTGAGTGAGGCCGAGGTCACCCAACTACAAGCCACCCCCTTACCCGCTGGCAGTCGTGTCGATCGTATCTGGTATGTACAGCTACTAATGGGTACCACCGCTTGGATTTCTGCTTCGATCTTTATCAGTTTTATCGGTCTCTTCGCTTCCTTTTCTGAGGTAGCCATGACCATTGTCGGGCCTATGATGATTGGGGCCGCAATTAGCATCATGCGCTGGCGACCCAATAATGCCTTTATATCTCAATTAACCTTGGCCACGGTCTTGGCCGGGCAACTTCTCTTTGTATTCGGCTTAGGCGAATTAATTGATACGCTCCTGTCCTATTCAGTTTCTATCATAGCACTTATTTCTATAGGCATTCAACTATTATTGCTATGGACATTTCCCTCTAGATTCTACGCTTTTCTCGCCCCCATCTTGATTTGGGCTAGTTGTGCCGCTATTATCGGTGATGTTTGGAGCACCTCTTCCCTACAACATACGACAACGTCCATTGAAAATATGTTTATCATCTTAAACGTTATCTGGATGGTTCTCATCCTGGCTATCTGGTGGTTTGAAGAAAGTTTAATCACCACTACCAAGCAAACATTTTGGCCCACGGCCGCCCTAGGCGCTACCACCGTGCTCACCATTTCCATCGCCGTTATCACCGTTATACAACAATTTGAGCTGCTACCATTCACTTTAATCTGGCTTTTATCACTCACCGCCGGGGCCATAACCCTCATCTTTATTCGTCTCCTCCTTCAACATTACCAAACACCACCCGCCAGTTATGCCATCCTTATCTTTCCCCTTCTTCTTCTTGTCCCCGCATGGCATGTGCCTGGCATTATTTTGGGCTTTGCTATCATCCTTTTTGGTATCTTTCGCCAACGATGGCTCATGATTAGCCTAGGCATTGTCTCCCTCTTTCTATTTATGAGCTTTTACTATTACACACTCCACTGGACATTGCTCAACAAATCAATTTTGCTGATGGCTCTCGGCGGTATCATGCTTGTTGGTCGCCAGCTCCTACTTTCAAAATGGTCCCCACCCCATACCATGGAGGCAACTCATGATTAAAGAAAAACTTGGTTGGCCCCGTCTCGGTTTAATCATCTTTTTGCTTTTCATTATCGTGGGCCTAAACGGGCTTATCATCCAAAAAGAGCTCCTACTCGCCCAAGGCGAACCAGTCTATTGGGGCCTGCTCCCTATCGATCCCCGCTCCTTAATTCAAGGCGATTATATGATTTTGCGCTACGAATTCGTCGATGGTGGGGTAGATGCCACCCATTGGCCCCAAAACGGTCAAATCGCCGTCCAACTAAACCCACAACGTATCGTCACCGATATCCGCCTCCACACCGCCAACCAACCCCTCGGCCCCAACGAAATAATCTGGAACTACCAACGCATCTCCAACAACGAAATAAAAATCGGCGCCAACTCCTTCCTCTTCCAAGAAGGCTTAGCCTCCCTCTACGATCAAGCAGAATATGCTGAATTCCGTGTAACCCCTAACGGTGACTCCCTTTTAGTCGACTTAAGAGACGAAAATTTACGTTTGCTCCAACCACAATAAACGTGCTCTAATTACTCAGCTACCCCATCAACTGTCGCTACCGTTGGTAACGTAAAACTAAATGTCGTCCCCTCCCCAATTTTACTGTCCACCCAAATATTACCACGATGCCGTTGAATCATCTCATAACAAATAATCAACCCTAAACCAGACCCATCTTCTTGCTCCGTCCCTTTCGTGGTATGATGGATGTCCGTTTTGAATAACTTCTCTTGATCCTCAGGCGCAATCCCAACCCCCGTATCCACAATATGAATCGCTAACCAATCAGGGGTCGGCTCGGCTGAAATAGCCACTGTCACAGAGCCATCATGTGGTGTAAATTTAATCGCATTTGCCACCAAATTCCTCAAAATCGTATGAAGCATCTCCTGATCCGCATATACAAACGTATCCGCCGGCACATCATTGTTCAACGTTATCTGCTTATGATGCGCTGCACTCGTCAACAACTGTATAATCCGCTGGCTACTGCGTTGTAAATCAACCATCTCTGGCGTCCACGTCACCTGCCCCCTCTGTAAGCGCGCCCAAGTCAATAAATTTTGTAACAAATTATAACTAGCTTTGGCCGTGTTATGAATATGCTTGGCTAATTCCCCAATCTCTTCCGAGGTCATCGTCTCATACTGCTTAGCAATCAATTGGGATAAACCGATTAAACTATTAAACGGACCACGTAAATCATGCGAAATAATTGAGAAAAACTTATCTTTACTCGCATTCAAATCCGCTAATCGTTGATTTTGCTCTTGCAGATATGTGTTCACTTGACGAATTTTGAGCTGGTTCGTAATCCGCGCCAACGCCTCTTTCTGCTGGATAGGTTTCGTAATATAATCAGCCGCACCAACTTCAAACCCTTTCACTTTATCATCTTGATGTGCCCGTGCCGTCATAAAAATAACCGGAATATCTTGCGTGATTGAGTTGTCTTTAAGTTGACGACACGTCTCAAAACCATCCATGCCTGGCATCATGACATCTAATAAAATAATATCAGGGTGGGCATACACAGCGATACTAATGCCTGTCTCACCATCTTGCGCTACCATAATATCCATTTCATATTGCTCAAGATAATCCACCACAACACCAATATTGGTCGGATTATCATCAATAATCAAAATTGAAGCATTCTGTAAAACAGGATCTATATTCATCAACTGGGCTCCATATATTTTTCAAGAAAACTAATCAACGGCTTAATCTGATAGGCAGTCACAAAGGTTAAAATTTGTTGAGCAAAAGTGCGATATTCAGGATTTTTCGTCATCATATTTTGAGCCCACTCTTTAATTTGGCGCACTCGGCCCGCTCGCGCTAACTCATAAACCGCCAACAAACTTTCCATAGGCGGGACTGTCACCAACGCCGGCGCTTCCTCAACCACCTTACCCCTTTGCGGATTAACATATGTCCATGTCAACGGTAACAAATCAGCTAACAAACTAAATAAAGCGGGCGCCACAATCGGCTTAGCGATAAAAGCATTACAACCAGCCGTCAAACTCGCTTCTTTATCCCGCTCAAAAGCGGAAGCTGAGGCCGCAATAATGGGAATATGCTCCGTAGCGGGGTTTTGTCGCAACTTTTGCGCCGCTTCAAAACCAGTTACTTGAGGCATCACCAAATCCATCACAATTAAATCGGGGAGCTCTTGCTCGGCCTTCACCATCGCCTCGGCCCCATTTTCCGCCGTCGTCACTACAAAACCAAGCGGCTCTAATAGATGCACAATCATCGACCGATTATAATCTTTATCATCTACCACTAAAATATGAAGCGGGCTGTTTTGAGCCGTACGGTACCCATTTATTTGGCCGAGGGGGCTGCTCACAGTCGTTTCCGATAACACTTCCACCAAGGGGACAACTAAATCAAAGTAAAACCGACTCCCTTCCCCCTCCTGACTATCCACTTGTAACTCACCACCCAATAAATGAACAAGTCGTTGGCTAATGGGAAGTCCCAACCCTGTCCCCTCACTCTGCTTCGTCTGATCCCCCACTTGCTCAAATGGTGTAAATACCTGCTCCAATTCGACCGAGGTCATCCCCACACCCGTATCTTCAACAGCAAACGATAAACGCATCTCGTTTGGGTTATCGGTCGGATAGGCTGATAACTCTAAGGTTACACTTCCCTGCTCCGTAAACTTAATCCCATTGGTCAATAAATTTAATAAAACTTGCCGCAAACGCTTGGCATCAATCTCAATCCCTTCCGGAATATCTGTTAACGCCGCGTAATGTAGTTGAATATCTTTTTGCTCCGCCCGCATACGACTCAACGTCATAATGTTATCAATAAACTGCGGCAAATGTAGTGGCTTACTAATCAGCTCTAATTTCCCCGCCTCCACTTTAGCCAAATCCAAAATATCATTAATCAGCGTCAATAAATGCTGACCACTATCATAAATAACAGACAAATGGTGACCTTCCCGTTCCGATAAGGTCGGTTGCTGTTGTAAAATTTGCGTGTACCCTAAAATCCCGTTTAATGGCGTCCGCAATTCATGACTCATATTAGCCAAAAAGTCGCTTTTGGCTTGACTAGCCACCTCGGCCACCTCCTTCGCCTCCGCCAACTCCTCACTACGCTGGGCCAAATCTCGTGTCCGATCAATCACCCTCTGCTCCAAATTAGCAATAAACTCCCGTAACTGCGTCGTCATACTCGTAAACGCATGATTAAGTTCAGCAATCTCCGTATACGTACTCGTGGGCAACGGCGTATCCCACTCCCCCGCTTCAATTTGCTTGGCCGCCGCCGCCAATGAAGCAATCGGCTGGGCAATCCGATTAGCAATATATAAGCCAATAATAATCGTCGCTAACGCAATCACACCACCCAATGGGACTAATCGATACCAAATTAATTGTTCCGTCGCGTTGCTTAAATCATTTTGTAACGCGTCCGCCGTCGCTAAAATGTCCGTCGTCGGATAAACGTTGGCCAAACTCCAACCCGTACTCGCTAACGGCGCATAAGCCACAAACAGCTCATTACCCTCATAGGCAACTGTTTCAAAACCACTAGCCCCCGCCACCATCTCGGCCACAACCGACTCAAACGGCTCGGCGACATCAACCAGCGCCGGCCCAAACTCCCCCTCAATTGGCTCACGACCCAACAATTGAGTATACCCTGCTGGTGGCAATGTGATCGCCCGCCGATCATCATTGATTAAAAACCAATACCCCTCCTCAATCATATTGTTCGCTTCAATCTGTGGAATCAACGCCGCTAAACTAATATCAATCCCAATCGTGCCGATGAATGTGCCCTCATCCGTGTAAATGGGGGAAACGGCCGTTACCAATAACCCCTGACCCGCCGGATCATCATACACCGGCGTCCACACTGTCGCTTGGTCAGGGTTGCTCTCTGGTGCCCCAATTTCAAAAAATATATCCCCTGTCGCTTGAAAATCGGCCGGTAAAATGGTGGGCAAATCAATATTGGGGTACAAACGAGTAAACTCTTGCTCACCAATAATATAAATGGCCACCGCACTCTCATTATTAGCCAAAATTGAGGCAAAAAGCGGTTCTAAATAAGCCGAAATAGCAATAGCTCTATCTAAATCAGCCGTTGACTCCACAAAATTAGGGACAAAAACGGTGGTCGTATCAGTCGCCGGATTAATATATTGCCCCTCGCTCCCTAAAAACATATGCTCATCAATCGCCCAATATCGTTCCGGCGTTAACAACTCTGGCTCACTATATAAATTAGCCGCATACATAGCCACATTCTGCGCATCATGACGCACTTGCTCCAGCAAAAGATCACTTTGCCGCGCCGTATCATTCGTCAATTGCATAATAAACCGCTCCGCCTGTTGACGCAACGCCTCACTACTCGCCTTTTGTGCTGTCACTGAACTTGTATAAAGGGTGTTCAACCCAAAAGTAGCCACAAAAAAAGTAGCTACAATAGGAAAAGCCCCAAATAACAGAAGCAATCTTGTTTTTAAGCTATTAAATTGAATACCGGAAAGCTGTTTATTCATATAGCACGGCTAAAAACAAATAGTCGAGATTTTTTAAATCTCGACTATTTACTTATCTATTCTTCATCACGTAAACGTTGAATTTGGGGCAAGATAATAGAGGCCAATACCAAGCCTATAATCAAAATGTAAATAATCATGCCAATAGACATAGAAATTCTCCTTAATATTGAACATTAATTATTAGGTTGTGTTGACATGTCAACACAACCTAGTTGTCTAACCTAATAGATACTACGATCTTATACGAAATAGTTCGTAAATCAAGTTTTTTCACTGACCACCCAACCTAAATAGCTTACCTTGCTGACAGCTTAACGCCTATTATTCCATTCACGCAAGGCCATTTTTATAATGAGTTGCAAATCGCGGTCAGGTATATCATTAGGCCGTTTGTAGTAACGACCATCAATAGAAATCAACAATGGCCCCTCAACGCTCTGTTTTACCTGCACATCATGATGGGCAAATTGGGGATATGTATCTAAGATACGCTGAATGATTGCGTTTACTTCAACAACAATATTATTAGGCAAGGAGCTACTACTACCCCCTGCTGTCGATGCCGACGAAACGGATGGGGAATTTCCCGCATCTCTCGCTGGGGCGGCCTGCCCTTTATTTTTCAAACTATTAAGAAAAGCTTCTTCGGTTGGATTCGATTCATCACGGCTCGCTGGCCGCCCTGTCGGTGCTGGATTAGGTGCGTAACCCGCATCGGCCAAAGGTTGGTAACCACCAACAAAACCAACCAGATCGCCAACGGCCGTTAACACCCTCTGCCTCTGCTTTACATCACGAATATCACCAATATCCTCATACCGCTGCCCATCAATCACAACCACCAACTTACCTAACGGCGGCACACGAATGATAGACATAACATTGATCTCTTTGGCCATAAAAACCTCTCATTACTCAGGTGCCGATTGACACTGGGAACAAAAGTGGGTACTACGTCCCCCCACTACAATGCGACTAATAGGGGTGCCACAAGTGTAACACGGATGACCCGTCCGTCGAAATACCGCCACCGCATTTTGCATATCCCCCTTACTCCCATCAGGCTTAACATATTGATCAATGCTCGCCCCTTCACGCGCGATGCCTAATCGCAATACATGTCGTACCGCCTCATGCAAATTGACAATGTCCACCTCCGACAAACTATTTGCCCGCCGCAATGGATGCAAATGCGCATGATGTAACGCCTCATCTGCATAAATGTTTCCCACCCCCGCAATAAATGTTTGATCCAAAAGCAACGGTTTCAATTGCCGCGACCGCCCCTCTAAACGCTCCTTAAAAACGGCTACAGTAAAATCATCAAGCAACGGCTCCGGCCCCAATTTCCCCAATACAACCTCAGGATCATCCAACAGATGCACCTTACCAAATTTACGCGGGTCCCGAAAACGTAACTCCTCATCACCATCTAACTCAAATACAGTATGATCATACTTGCCAACCGGCCGCTCGGCCGCCACAACCGACAAATGCCCCGTCATCTTTAAATGAACCAACATCGTCTCGCCACTATCTAACTTAAAAACAATATATTTCGCCCGTCGTGTCAACGCTTCAATCTTCACATTCTGTAAATGCGCCTCAAACACAGGCACATCCGGTGTCGCAATATGCCGTGCCCAATTCACCCGCACCTTTTCAATAGTACGCCCCACAACTTTTGGCCGTAATGCACGTACAACAGTTTCTACTTCAGGTAATTCAGGCATATTTTTCCTCTTTACAATTAAGCGCTATCTTTTTATAATGAAAACCATGTATTCCGATGATTCTGTTCTTGTTGCCTATCTGCCTACTCCGGCCGATTTAGATATTATTCGCCAACAAAATTGGTACCGTATTCCCCAAGCCAACGCCCCAACTGGCTTCCAAACGGTCTACTATGCCTTCTATTTAGGGAAAAAGTTTGGCCCCGAAAAATGGTCCATCCCTTACTTCGCTAAACAACTAGGTCATGAATTAGTACAACGTAAAACATTATTGCCAACCGAGGCCAATCACCCACGGGCTAATACGTTATATTATAAGGTGCAGTTGGGCCCCTTGCAACGTCTAGAACGGCCAATAATCAGTTTGCGCTGGCGCCGCGTCACCTTCTTTCACACCACCTTCGACCGCCTCCTCCAAGCCGAAGAGATAAACGACCTCCTCCTCAAAGGTGGCGGGCTCGTCAAACGACGCGCTCCCTAACACATTGTTTGACTAATCCTAACCTATGCCAACTGCTCTAATCGCTTCTCCCACAAATGAGTTGGCACCCAAACAGCCACCAACAGCTTCCCATCACAAAAGACAATCTTATCGAAACTAGCTATTAATGGGCTGCTTATTACCCAACCCTCATTGTCTGGCGTTTGGCGAATGTGGAGTTGCTGCTCTTTATCAATCGCGGCCACATAACGGCCGTTCCCCCCCAACACCAACCGCCCATACGCCCCCAACTCCCGAAAATAATCCATCCCCACCCACTCCTCCGCCAAAAACAACTCGCACACTGTCGCTAACCCGCGCACAAAACCAAAACGCCCCTGCAACCAATCAATCTCATTACTCGCCACCCGCTCCCCCGACGGCAACGCCAATACCTGCCACCCATGCCTCCGATGCCAATACGCCACCCGATCATTCTCTTCATTAAAAAACAACACACTTTCCCGATTAGAAAACGATGCCACCCGCTCATAATCACCCATACTTAACAATGACGTATCTCGCGCACTCCCCATCCCGTAATGGGCATAACGACCATCCGCCACAAAATCAAAAAAGCTTCCCTTCTGCCGCCACAACAACTCACCACTGACCACATCAACCAATAGCCCAAACCGCATCCTATCTTGTGCCATCCGCTCGTACCGATCATCATAACTACTATACCGATACTTGAACTGAATCTGTAAGCCAACGATAGCTTGACTGCCTGGCTGCCACCGAACTCGGGTCACAACCGCCGTTCCCCCATTCAACTTCTCCCCCTTAAACCAATCTCGCACCACCCACTCATTTAATACTGTTTTCGTCTCCCCATCTAATATTTGTAACCGACCCTTATCAACCTGATACAATGCTATCTTCTCCCCGCCATCAGAAAAACTTCCCCCATCACACCATCCCTCTGTTTCCCACACCAATTCACCACTGTTCCCATCAAGCACAGTCGTCACATTATCCTGATGCAATACCAGCCAACCCGTTTCTGTTCGCCAGCTAACTTCTTTGGCGGTGACGGCGTAACAACGGCCGTTCTCCCCCCACTCACCAACCAATCTCATCTTTTCCGACATAATCATCCACTCCTCTTCTAACCCATACCTATTTGACTTATCAACATTGTAAAAGATGCTCCCCTAATCAGCAAATCCAAATCTTGGGATGATTCATACCATCTTGATGACATCGTTACCAAAACAAATTATAATGCGTTAGGACAAACCGATTGTGCCACCATCTCCTATCAACGCCCCTTAACGAGTTGACCAAACTTTCCCTTTGACAATATGGAAGTTAATAGATATGAAAATACAAACGTTTACCAGATTTTTCCTAATATGTATCATGTTATCAATTGGATTAGCCCTATTAGGGTGCATACCATCCGATAATGTCGAAACAACAAACAACAATATGACAATAGAAATAACAAGGACTGTTCCTACCCCCATCTTATCCCACACCATATCACCCACTATTCCAACGGTAACAATTATGTCAATGCCAACGGCCATATCAACTATCCCTACTACCCTAACATCGACACTTATTAATCAAACAGCCACTCCACCACTTTTACCAACAGTAACACCATATCCAACAATCTCAATAGATGAGGCTGGTCAACTCTACCAATCGTTATATGAAAATAATAATGATTGTTTATTACCCTGTTGGTGGAATTTTGAAGTTGGGAAGACATCATTAGAAGAAGTAGAACAATTTTACACAATGATGGGCGCTTATCTTTATCATCGGGGGATGAGAGATGAAATAATATTAGAGGCACTATTTGTCAACGCTCATATTGAAGATGGTATTCAAACTAGACATATTTATAGAACCCAAAATAATATCATCCAAGAGATAGAAGCCCAAATTGGAAGAAAGGACAATTATCAGCTAAAGCCTTTGCTACAAACATTGGGGCAACCTGCAGATGTTTGGTTATGGACGATTCCTAATTCATGGCAAGATTTACACCCGGCTCGTTTACTCGTTTATTTTCCAGAAAAAGGTGTTTTGTTGAGTTATTCAATATTGGCTGAACGGAAGAATGAAAACATTCATCTCTGTTTTAATCAAAGTGGGGACGCTAATATATTACTATGGTCTCCAGACAAAAGTTATGAAACAATTGAAGAACGTGCACAATCAAGTAGCGAACTAACAATTGAAGAAAATATGAGACCTATTGAAGAGATCAGTAGTTGGCATGTAGCCAAATTTTACGAAACGATAATTAATAATCAGTCAGATTGTTTACAAACCCCTGCAGAATTGTGGCCTACACCATTTTAAAATGCCCTATATCAACCAAGCAAGAAATCGTTTATTGCTTAATAGTAAGCTATAATAATCATATGGATATTGGCACAATCGGGCGTTATGAATTTAAAAGGCAGTTGGGCCGAGGGGGGATGGCCACTGTTTATGAAGCGTATGACCCTCGCTTCAAACGGGCTGTCGCCATCAAACTACTACCACCTCAATTCCTCCACGATCCCTCATTTCGGCAACGTTTTGAACGGGAAGCCCAAACAATAGCCAGTCTTGAACATCCTGCCATTGTCCCTGTCTATGATTTTGGCGAAGAAAACGATCAACTCTACCTTGTCATGCGCCTCATGGCTGGTGGCTCCTTAGCCCAACGAATCAAAAACGGGGTCATCCCCCTCCCCACCATTATCAAAATTTACCAACGTCTCGCCACCGGTCTCGATGCCGCTCACCAAAAAGGGCTCATTCACCGCGACTTAAAACCGGCCAACATCTTGTTTGATGAGTGGGGCGAACCCTATATCGCTGATTTTGGCATCGTCAAAATCGTCGCCGATGCCAATCCCCCAACCCCCATCACCGCTACCGGCAACATCATCGGCACCCCCGCCTACATGAGCCCAGAACAAGTCATCGCCACTGATGAACTCGACCATCGTACCGATATCTACGCCATGGGTGTCATCCTCTACGAAATGTTAACCGGCTCCGTCCCCTACCACGCCAACACCCCTATGGGACAAGCTTTCATGCATGTCAATCACCCCGTCCCCCGAATCCTAGACAAAAACAACACGATCCCCCCACCCATGCAAACAATTGTTGACACCGCCATGGCCAAAGAACGGGATAATCGTTACGCTTCAATGGCCACCTTTGTCACCGATCTCAATCAGATCAACAATACACCACAGACAACACCCTCACCCTCTCCCACGGCCACAACAGCCGTCCCCACCACCACCCCCTCAACAACAAAACCCGCATCTAATTTACCACCCGCCCCCCCCACCACCCACCTCAAACCCAGTACGCCCCCCTCCGCCAACAGAGCCCCCTCTTCCCACTGGCGTAACCGCCTCCTCCCCGCCATCCTGCTCATCACTTTGTTTAGCCTCATCCTCCTCCAACCATGGCAATTCTTCACCCCATCCCCAACCACAGACCAAACTAACCAATCTCAACCCAATGCCACCAGTACGCTGGCCCTCGCTCCCCCCTCCACCACCATAACACCCACAACAATCCCCCCCACACCTACCGCACAACCCTTCATCCCCCTCACTATCACCAACAGTAACTGCAACAACAGCCTCCTACAAAATATTACCGCGCTCGATCAACAAACGGTCCGTTTCACTCTCTGCCAACCCGATCCCGCCTTTCTCGCCAAAATCGCCTTGCAACCTTTTGGCGTTTATCCCCAAGCATGGCTAGAACAAAATAATGGCAGTAATGAGCTATTATCAAATCCTATCGGCACCGGACCTTACCAGCTACGTGAATGGGATCGTGGTAATCAAATCAGCTATCAACGTTTTGATAATTATTGGGGCACCCCAGCGCTCGCCGCTACCGCCATCATTAAATGGGATTTAAACAGTACCAACCGCTTATTAGCCCTCCAAACCAACTCGGCTGATATCGCTACCTACATGAATAGTGACGATATAACCGTCATAGACCAAGATGATTCTTTACAAGCACTCACCACCGTCGCTCCCAATATTTTCTACATCGGTTTTAGCAACAAGTTCGAGCCTTTTAATCATGAACTAGCTCGCCGCGCCTTCGCCATGGGGATTGATCGCCAATACATTGTCGATCGTTACTATCCTGAAGGCGCCATCGTCGCCACCCACTTCACCCCCTGTTCCATCCCCAATGGCTGTACGGGCGAAGAATGGTACCCCTTCGATATCGAATTTGCTCGCGAACTATTGGCCGAGGCCGGCTACGATCAACTCGATCTGACCATCTACTACCGTGATGTCTATCGCTCCTACCTGCCAAATCCCTCGGCCGTCGCCCAAGATTTAGCCGCCCAACTCACCGAATACCTCGCCATCGATGTCACCATAGAAGAAATGGACGCCAACTCATTCCTAACCGAAGCCGCCGCCGGCAATTTGGATGGCCTTTATCTCCTCGGCTGGCCCGCCGATTATCCCCACATCACCAATTTCCTAGATTTTCACTTTGGCCAAGCCAATCCCCAATTCGGCACCCCCCATGCTGATATCTACAATATCCTCGAAACAGCTAAACTAACCAGTGACCCCGCCGAACAAACAACCCTCTATACCCAAGCTAACAATCAAATCAAATCATTGGTCCCCATGATTCCTATCGCCCACACCACCACCACCTTTGGCGCCAACGCCAATCTCCTCAACGCCTACAATCCAACCTTCGGCTCAATTAATCTCGCCCAGATCGATCCACAAGCTGATACCCTCACGCTAATCCAAACGGATGAACCTTTCTCCCTCTACTGCAACGATGAAACCACCCAAACAACCTTCCAAGCTTGTGCCCCCGTCACCGAAACATTATACCGTTATCAAAATGGTACCGGCATCCTTGAACCCGCCCTAGCCACTAACTGCACCCCTAATGATACCTTTACCATCTGGACCTGCACCCTACGCCCCAACGTCCAATTCCACGATGGCTCAATCTTGACCGCCAATGATGTCATCACCTCATGGGATGCCGCCATCAATACCCAAAGCCCACTACACACTGGCAACAGTGGCCAATTCCAATATATGAATTACTTATTTGGAACGATTGAGTAAGCTGTTTAACTTAAATATTTTGCACGTCTGATTTAACAACTTCAACGTATTAAATGATAACTTTAAACAAAAACAACCCGCTCCTTACCATCTTCCTCGTTATCGCCACCCTCACCACTTTCCTCCTCGCCGGCACCCTCCACGCCCGCCAACAATACCTGACCCGTGGCATTCCCACGCCCATCCCACCGCCAGCTAACCATCCTCCCCCCCAACTCGGCCTCAACATCCACCTCCTCAACACCCCCCCCGAAACCTGGCCCGATACCCTCACCACCATCAAAACCACCGGCGTCACCCACCTTAAACACACCTTCCACCACCCTCTCCCCAACCAACCCTACGACTGGACCACCACCACCAACCTCATCACTACCATCACCAACCACGGCTTCACCCTCACCCCCCTCCTCGACGGCCACCCCGCTAACAACTTCACCCCCCCTGACCCCGATACCTTCGCCCTCTGGACCGGACAATTTGCCACCAACTACGGCCACCTCCTCGATAACTACATCATCTGGGACGAACCTAACCTCACCAGCCACTGGGGAAACCAACCCGCCAACCCACCCGCCTATGCCGCCCTCCTCACCGCCGCCAGCACCACCATTCGCCAAGCCGACCCCACCAGTTTCATCATCGCCGCCCCCCTCGCCCCCACCGAAGAAAGCGGCCAAAATATCAACGAACCACAATTCCTAACTGGCCTCTACGCCGCCGGCGCCGGCGACGCCTTCGACGCCGTCGCTGGCAAACCGTACGGCTTTGATACCGGTCCCGATGACCGCCGCGTCAATATCAACACCCTCAACTTCAGCCGCCTTATCCTCCTCCACGAAATATTAGCCACCCACAATCAAGCCCATAAACCAGTCTGGGCTGGCAACTGGGGCTGGATCAGCCTCCCCCCCAACTGGGATGGTTCCCCCTCCATCTGGGGTCAAACCGACGCCAACACCAAAGCAACCTACACCACCGACGCCTTCCACCGCGCCCAACAAGAATGGCCTTGGGCCGGCATCCTCTTCCTCGAAAATTGGACCCCCGAAGCCCCACCCACCGACCCCCGCTGGGGCTTCGCCATCGCCAACACCCCCACCGCCGCCCGCCTCCCCGATCTAACCGCTCTCCCCTCGGCCGCCCCCCCCGGCTACCACCTCGCCAGCAACGACAACCCCCACCAAACCTACACCGGCGGCTGGCGCTTCTCCCCCGAATTCGGTGCCGATATCTCCCAATCCGGTGACCGTCTCACCTTCGATTTCTGGGGAACGGCCGTTGGCCTCCGCGTCCGCCGCGCCGACTACCGCGCCCGCCTCTACGTCACCATCGACGGCCAACCCGCCAACGCCCTCCCCCACGACGAGCATGGCGCGGCCCTCATCCTCACCGCCCCCGACCCCCTCATCGACGAAATGCGCCTCGAACTCCTCGCCCAAGACCTCGAACCCGGCCCCCACACCCTCGAAATCGTCGCCGAACGCGGCTGGGACCAATGGGCCCTCCACGGCTTCTCCGTCAGCTACCAACCCGATACCCACTTTCTTCAACAAGCTCGCCTGCTCCTACTCCTTCTCAGCGCCACCCTCGCCAGCGCCACCCTCTACACCGCCCGCCACGCCTACTGGGCCCCACTCCTAGCCCCTTTCAACCGCCTCACTCACCGTACCCAAATCTGGCTCACCCCCCTCACCGCCCTCATCGTTGGCCTCACCGGTTGGCTCACTTGGGGCAGTTACGCCGCCGGCATCTACCGTCGCCTCGGCGACCTCCCCCAACTCACCCTCACCGCCAGCGCCGCCACCCTCTTCTACGTCGCCCCCAGCTTCATCATCTACCTCCTCGCCCTCCTCCTCCTCGGCCTACTCATCTACTTCACCCCCGCCTGGGGCCTCGTCATCATCATCTTCTCCCTCCCCTTCCACGTCCTCCCCAAACCGATGCTCGGCTACCGCTTCTCCGCCACCGAAATCTTCATCCTCCTCACCCTCGCCGCCACCACCCTCCACTACCTCACCCGCTGGCGTACAGACGGCCGCCGCCCCCAGCTCAATCTCATCCGTTCCGATTATGCCGTTCTCACCTTCGTCACCGTCGCTACCATCTCCCTCTTCTTCACCGAAAATCTCGCTGTGGCTACCAACGAATGGCGCGTCATCATTATCGAACCCGCCCTCGTCTACCTCCTTTACCGTCTCATCCAACCTACGCCCAAACAGATGTGGCTCATCCTCGATGCCCTCATCGCCACTGGTGTCACCGTCGCCCTCATCGGCCTCTTTCAATATGGAGCAGGGCTCAATCTGATTACGGCCGAGGGCGGCCTGATGCGCCTCCGCTCCGTCTACGGCTCTCCCAACAACGTCGCCCTCTTCTTCGACCGCATCATCCCCCTCGCCACCGCTATCGTGCTTCTCAGCGGCCCCCCTCAACGTGACCAAATACGACGCTGGGCTTACGCTCTTGCTCTCATCCCTCTCCTGCTCGCTGATGCCCTCACCTTTAGCAAAGGGGCTATTTTCTTAGGCTTGCCCGCCGGTTTGGGATTGATTGGGATTGTTTGGTTATGGCAAAACGGCCGTTCTCTCCTCCGCTGGGGCCTCGCCACCCTCGGCCTCGCCACCCTCGCTCTCCTCATCGCCCTCCAAATCCCCGCTCTCGCCGCCCGCCTCAACCCCCAAGGCGTCACCAGCGTCTTCCGCCTCAATCTGTGGGGCGCCAGCCTCAACATGTTCCTCGACCACCCTTGGTTCGGCGTCGGTCTCGATAACTTTCTTTACGCCTACCGCGGCCGCTACATCTTCGCCGCCGCTTGGCAAGAACCTCACCTCAACCACCCTCACAACATCCTCCTCGACTTCCTCACCCGCCTCGGCCTCTTCGGCCTCTTCACCGCTATCTGGCTACACGAAAGATTGTTCCGCGCCCTCTACCAAGCCTACCACCAACGCCCCTCCTACCACCCTCTCATCTGGGGCCTCCTCGCCAGCCTCGCCGCTAGCCTCGCCCACGGCCTCGTCGACCATAGCTTCTTTCTCGTCGACCTCGCCACCATCTTCTACCTCTACCTCGCCATTAGCATCACCCTCAAAAATAACCCATCAGCGGAGAACAGCGATGAATAAAATACGTCCTTGGCTCTACATTGGCAAATACAGCGACACCAAAAACCTCACCTCTCTCCAAAACCACACCATCACCGCCATGCTCCAACTCGCCGCCCCCGTCCCCCAACCAAACATCACCCACCTCTACCTCCCCGTTGAAGATGGCGAACCCCTCCCCCACATTTACCTCCAACAAGGCCTCGATTTCATTCGCCAACAACGTGCCCATAACCAACGTCTACTCATCGCCTGCGGCGCCGGCGTCAGCCGCGCCGCCACCTTCACCATCGCCGCCCTCGTCGACCAAGAACAACTCCCCCTCCTCGACGCCTACCACCTCATCAAACAACACCGCCCCATCATCATGCCCCACCCCGCCCTCTGGACCTCACTCTGCCAATACTACCAACAAGAGATCCCCTTCCAGCAACTATTCAACAAACGATAACTTCTCCACAATCAACTCGTTCTGCGTCACCCCCCATGTCGCAATCGCATCCAACACCGGTGTCAAGGTCTGCCCAAACGTCGTCAACCGATACTCAACCTTCGGTGGCACCACTGCATACACTTGCCGCTCCACCAACCCATCAGCCTCTAACTGCCGCAATTGCTGTGTCAACATCTTCGCCGTAATCCCTCCCGCAATCTCCCGCCGCAACTCATTAAAGCGCACTACTTCATGCTGATAAATCTTCCATAAAATACGTGGCTTCCACTTACCACTCAACATCTCTAAACAGGTTTCCACAGGGCAATCATGAACGCGCTCATTATTCATTATAACAGTTTCCTTTAGATACTAAGTTACTAAAAAGTAAGTATATAACTAAAAAGTGCATACTTGTTTTTACAATACCAAAAGCGTACACTATTTTTAACTTAATTTCAACCTGTTTTTTGATTTTACAAAAACCTAAGGAGTAAATCTTTTATGACCGCTAATATCGATACCCTCAATACCAAACGTGTTCTCATGCTCGTCTCCAATCCCGCCACCTCGGCCACCACCGGCTGGCCCATCGGCTTCTGGTGGGCCGAACTCACCCACCCCTACTGGACTTTCACCGAACACGGTTACCATGTCGATATCGCCAGCCCCGATGGCGGCCCCCTTCAAGCCGATTCCTGGAGCGACCCCCGCGACGATAGCCAATACTCCGCCAGCGACCTCATCAGCCTCGGCTTCATCAACTCTCCCAACCATTATAAACTGGTCGAAAACAGCCTCCCCCTCGCCACTGTCGACCTCGATCAATATGACGCCATCTTCCTCGTTGGTGGCCAAGCCCCCATGTACACCTTTTACAATGACGAACGTGTCCATAAATTCGTCGCCCAAGCCTATGAAGCTGGCAAAGTAACCGCTGTCGTCTGCCACGCCACCGCCACTCTCCTCAAAACCACCCTCACCGATGGTAACCTCCTCGTCAAAAATAAAACGTGGACCGGTTTTGCCAACGGCGAAGAACAATTCGCCGATAATTTCGTCGGCCAACGCATCCAACCCTTCTGGATCGAAGACGAAGCCAAAAAACTCCCCGATACTAACTTTATCGTCGCCTCCGATTTCAAATCCCATGCCATCCGCGATGGTCATCTCATCACCGGTCAACAACAATATTCTGGCACCGCCGCTGCTGAACTCGTCATTCAAGCCCTCGGCCGCTAACCCCACCACACAAAGGAGAAAAGATATGTCTATCACCATCATCGGTGCCGGTAACATCGGCGGCACCCTCGGCCAAAAATGGGCCCTCGCCGGCCAAACCGTCACCTTCGGCGTCCGCGACCCCCAAGCCCCTAAAATCCAAACCCGTCTCGCCGCCACCAACCACCTCGCCACCGCCACCGATCCCCAAACCGCCGTCACCAACGCTGATATCATCCTCTGGGCCATTCCCGGCACCGCCATGTCCGCCACCGTCGCTGACCTCGCCCCCCACCTCGACCACAAAATCCATATCGATGCCACCAACAACGTCAACCAACCTACCATGAACAACCTCGATCTCCTCCGCCAACACGCCCCTAACGCCTCTCTCTACCGCGCCTTCAGCAACCTCGGCTGGGAAAACTTCGCCGAACCCACCCTTGACGACACCCAAATAGATCTCTTCTTTTGTGGCGCTGAAGCGGAAAAAACGGCCGTTGCCAATCTCATCAACCTCATCGGCCTCCGCCCCATCTACATCGGCGACCATGACCAAGCTCCCCTCATCGACAACCTCACCCGCCTCTGGTTCGCTCTCGTCTGGGGCCAAGAATATCCCCGCCAACTCGCTTTTAAGCTGCTGGGCGCATAATATCTCAATAGGGTTGACTTCACCCTTTTTTTGCTTCACAACCTCTTCTATACCCTTTCACCAAACGACTATCGGCCAAGAAAATTCTCACGCCAAGGGGCAAGGACGCAAGGTTTTACTCTTTAGCCTCTTTGCCCCTTGGCCTTTTTTGCCTGCCCTAAAATCCAACTTGGTGAAAGCATGCTCTTCTGTTAGCCTGATCTTGCCCCCCCCCATTAGCTGATATACAATAACCATCCCATTAAATCGATCCCCCAGCTACAGGAGACCTTATGTCTGAAATCGACCTCAAAAACCCTGCCTACTATATCAACCGCGAACTGAGCACCATGGAGTTTAACCGTCGCGTCCTCAATGAAAGCTTCAACCCCGAACATCCCCTCCTCGAACGGGTTAAATTCTCCGCTATCTTTAGCTCCAATATGGATGAATTCTTCATGGTGCGTGTTTCCGGCCTCAAACAACAAGTCCTCCTGCGCATCACCGACGTCCCCGCCGATGGCCTCACCCCCCGCGAGCAGTTAGTCGCTATTCATCAAAATGCCAACCAACTATTCGAAAATCAAATCAATGATTGGAACAAACGGCTTTTGCCTGAATTGGCCGAGGAGGGTATCCATGTCCTCAACTATAAAGACCTCAAAAGCCGCCAGCAAAAAAAATTGAGCGCCTACTTCGAACGTGAAATCTTCCCCGTCCTCACCCCCCTCGCCTTCGACCCCGGTCACCCTTTCCCCCACATCTCCAACCTCAGCCTCAACCTCGCCATCGCCATCAACGACCCCGATACCGATGAACATCATTTCGCCCGTGTCAAAGTCCCCGCCGCCCTCCCTCGGCTCGTCCCCCTCAACCCCCTTGACCCCGATGAACTCCTCCCCCCCAAAGTCCAAAAGTTTATCTGGGTCGAAGAAGTGATCGCCGCTAACCTCGACCGTCTCTTCCCTGGCATGGAAATTATCACCGCCCACCCCTTCCGCATCACCCGCAATACCGACATGGAAATCCAAGAAGAAGAAGCGGATGACCTCCTTCTCACCATGGAAGCGAGCCTGCGCCAACGCCACTTCGGCTTCGTCGTTCGCCTCGAAGTTGACAAAAGTATGCCCGATAACCTCCGCGAAATATTGATCGAAAATTTACGTGTCGGCCAATTCGATGTCTACACCATCGACGGCCCCCTCGGCCTCAGCAACCTCTGGGAACTCCACAAACTCGAACGCCCGCTCCTCAAAGACCCCCCCTTTGTCCCCACCCAACATTACGCCGTCCGCACCGTTGACAGCATCTTCACCATCCTCCGCCGCCAAAACCTCCTCCTCCACCACCCCTACGACAGCTTCTCCACCACCCTCGACTTCGTCACCCAAGCCGCCACCGACCCCGATGTTATGGCCATCAAAATCACCCTCTACCGCGTCGGCCCCAACGCACCCATCGTCCGCTCCCTCATCCGCGCCCGCCAAAACGGCAAACAGGTCGCCGCCCTCGTCGAACTCAAAGCCCGCTTCGATGAAGAAAGTAACATTGAATGGGCCCGCGCTCTGGAAAATGCTGGTGTCCACGTCGTCTATGGCCTCATCGGCCTCAAAACCCACTGCAAACTTTGCCTCGTCGTCCGCCGCGAACGGGACGGCATCCGCCGCTACCTCCACGCCAGTACCGGCAACTACAACGCCATCACCGCCCGCCTCTATACCGACCTCGGCTTCCTCACCAATGACGACGAACTCGGCGCCGATGCCAGCGAAGTCTTTAACTATCTCACTGGCTACTCCAAACAAACCGACTACCGCCATTTTCTTGTCGCCCCCGTTAACTTACGTCACAAATTACTCGCTTTCATCGAACAAGAAACCAACCTAGGCAACAAAGGACGCATCATCTTCAAATCAAACTCCCTCGTCGATCCCCCTCTGATTCGTGCCCTCTACCGCGCCTCCCAAGCCGGTGTCAAAATAGACCTCATCATCCGCTCTATCTGCTGCCTTCGTCCTGGTGTCAAAAACATTAGTGAAAATATTCGCGTCATTAGCATCGTTGGTCGTTTCTTAGAACATACCCGTATCTACTACTTCGCTAACGATGGCGCCCCCGTCATGTACCTCGGCAGTGCCGACATGATGCCCCGCAATATCGACCGCCGCGTTGAAATTCTTTTTCCCATCCGTGATGAAAATATGCGCCAGGATATCCTCGAAAACATCCTCCTCATCTATCTCAAAGATAACAGCAAAGCCCACCAACTCATGCCCGATGGCACTTATCAACCCTTAGCCAATCAAGTCGAAGATGAAAAATCACTCTTCAACAGCCAAGAGTGGCTTCTCAAACACCACGACAACTAAATCATGAAACATCTTTCCACACTACTCATCTGCCTTTTGATCGTCGCCTGCCAGTCTGATACCACCCCGACCTCTCCCCTACCAACCACCATCCCCACCGCCCAATTGCCTGTCACTACCATTAGCACCTCTCCACCCAACCTCGCCCTAGACATCAATACAACTACACCGCCCCCATCCCCACCAACCACCATCCCGCCAACTAACACACCCGTTCCCCTCCCCACTCTTGGCCCCACCAATACCCCCTTGCCATCCCCCACCCCTCCCCTTATTCGCCAACAACTCGTCGGCTTCACCTCTTCTGGCAATGCCATCAACGCTTGGCATATTGGCACTGGCCCCCATAATCTACTCTTTATCGGTGGCCACCACGGTGGCTACGAATGGAACACCATCATCCTCGCCTATGAAATAATCGATTACTTTACCGCTGACCCCAGCCGTGTCCCCGCCCATATCACCCTCACCATCATCCCCTCGGCCAACCCCGACGGCCAAAAACACATCACCGGCACCGCCGGCCGCTTTACCCCCGCCGACATCAAAACCAACGACACCTTCGCTGGCCGCTTCAACGCCGACGGCGTCGACCTCAACCGCAACTGGGACTGCAACTGGCAAACCGATACCCGCTGGCGTGATCAAACCATCACCGGCGGTGGCGGCCCCTTCCCCTTCTCCGCCGTCGAAAACCAACATCTACGTCACTTCATCGATACCACCACCAACCCTGAGCTTGTCGTCTGGTGGCATAGCGCCGCCGATGCCATCTTCCTCGGCCAATGCAACGGCCAACAAGCCCCCCAAACCCTCCCTCTCGCTCAAACCTACTCCCAAGCCAGCAACTACCCCATCGCCACCGGCGGCTTCACCGCCTACCCCATCACCGGCGATGCCAGCGACTATCTCAACGCCCAAGGCATCCCCTCCTTCGCCATCGAACTCCGGGACCACACCAACACCGACTTCGATGACAACCTCGCCGGTATTCTCGCCCTCTTCGACTACTACCAACCGTAACCTCCCCCCGCTCATCACCCCTTCGGCAAGCCCACCTTAAATACCGTCCCCTCACCCAACTCACTCTCCACCCAAATCCGACCACCATTTTTCTCCACCAACTCTTGACACATCACCAACCCCAATCCCGTCCCCTTCTCGCCCGCCGTCCCCTCCGTCGTGTGATGCGTATCCAAACGGAATAACTTCTCTTGAACCTCTTTCGGCATCCCCACCCCTGTATCCGCTACGCCAAATACCACTTCTTCCGCCCCCACCTCATACACATTAATCAATACCTGTCCCCCTTCCGGCGTAAATTTCAACGCATTCGACACCAAATTACGCACCACCGTCGCCATCATCGGCTCATCCGCCATCACCATCACCCCCGCCGGTACCATATGCATCAAGGTTACCCTCTTCTCCCCCGACATCCCCGATAACAAATCAACCGTCTTCAACGCCAAATCAGCCAAATCAATCAACTCAGGCTCATACGGCATCCGCCCTGTTTGAATCCGTGACCATTGCAATAAACTCTCCAACAACGTCAACACATGCCGACTCGAATCATAAATCTGCGTCGACATCTCCGCCACATCTGCCGGCTTGAAATTCTCCGCATCAATCATCATCAACTGGGCCAAACCCATCACCGGATTAAACGGTGACCGCAAATCATGCGAAATAATCGAGAAAAACCGGTCCTTATCCGCATTAATTTTAGCCAACTCCGCCGCCTGCTCCGCCAATAACTGCTTCTCCATCTCCAACCGCGCCTGTTCTGCCCGCACCGCAAATGCCTGCGCATTCGTAATCGAAATCGCCGCTTGCACCCCCAACAAGTAAATAATATTCTCCCGCTCGGCCGTAAATACCCCCGCCGACAAATTATTCTCCAAATACAAAATCGCCACCAACTGCCCCTGATTCACCAACGGCACCGCCAACACCGACTTCACCCCCTCACTCCGAATATACGTATCCTTCGTAAACAACCCCTGCTCATTCGCCGACCGCAACACCACCCGCTCCTGCGTCCGACGCACATATTGAATCAAACTCACCGGCAACGACCCATATGCCGTCAACCCTACCTCCGTTACCACAACTTCCTCCGCATCACCCGCCGCCCGTACCACCAACGCCTCATCCTCTACCAATAATAAAATCCCCCGCTCGGCACCCGCATTCTCAATCACCAACCGCATCAACTTCTGTAACAAAGCCTCTAGCTCAATCTCACTAAAAATCACCTCCGACGCCGCCACCACCGTCGACAAATCAAACATCTCGTTACTCCCCGTCGTCGTCCGCCCACCCGTCGTCAACGTCATCGGATTCATCGTCGCCGCTATATCCGCCGCCCGTCGACTCGGCGTCACCCGCGCCGACGCCCGCACCGCCAACGCCTCATGAACACGATCCATCTCCGCCACCTTCGCCATCGCCCCCCACTGCTCATACCGATACCGACTCTCCCACCAATACACATTGGCTACCTTATCCATCCCCGCTCGCGCATAAAAATCACCCGCCACTTCATAAGCTAATGCCCCATACCAATAATACCCATTCGCTTGTGCCTGTTCAATCGCCGCCTCATAAGCCTCAATCGCCATCTCCCCCTTCCCCCCCATACGTGCTAACTCAGCCGCAACTAACCGCTCCCGATAACCCATATTCATTGGGCCCACCACCGCCCACTTCTTGATTCGCTTATAATCCTTCTTCACCTGCTTCAAAATCTTCTTTTGCTCACCCGCATCCACTTCGCCCCAATACGCCGCCCCCATCAATGCCCGTTGAAAAACATGAAACGCCACCGTTGCCGTGCCCCGCATCGACTCCACATATTGCTCCGTATCAATTGCCCACTGCCACGCCTCTTTGTACTGTCCAAACATATAGTACAGCAACGCCTTCTGCATCCCATAAAAATACAACCCACCCAAATCCCGATCCGCTTCTAAAATAGGTACAATCTCATTTTCATCATAAAACTTACCCACCAATACCCAAGGCTCCTCTTTCTCCACCCGCAAATTCTCGATCACTTGCCCCAATGCCATCACCACATATTGCGAACTCGTCTGCCCAAACTGCCGAATTAAACCAATCTCACGCTCAATTTCTGTCGTCATCTTATCTAATGAAGACTCTAAATAAAAACCATAAATCGCATCATTAACCGCCCCATACGCCGCGTACTCCACATCCCCCGTCTCCGTCCCACTTTGCTCAACCGCTATCATTCGCTCCCATGAATCACGTAAATGATGACGCCAATGCGCTATAAAACTATAGTGAATCATCTCCGCCCGTGTCCGCAACTCATGCGCCCCTAACTTATCTACCAACTTCAACGACATCTTCCCAAATGCCTCCCCCGCCTCATACTGCCCCAAAAAGCTCAACAACAACCCATACCCACCATAGGCAGAGACCGATAACGGTGCATTCCCATACCGTACCGATAACAACACCCGCCGCAAAGCCATCAATGGATATAGTTCAGGCACCGCAAAAAAGACCGCCGCAATCGCTCGGCCCAAAATCGTCACCACCGCCAACGCCCGCCGATCACTCATCTCCGGCAAATCCAATAACGCTTCCGCTGACCGCCCCTTCAACGCCCGCCGCACCTTCAACAACTCCCACACCGTATGCCATGGCCTCGGCCGCTCCGGAAACGTCTCCCCCAACTCCGCCAACACCTGCAACGCCAACTCCGTCCCCTTTACCCGCTCATTCTGCGCAATCAACGCCAAAATCTGTACCTCATGAAAAGGCATACGCTCATACAAATCATCCGTCAGCCCCATCACTACCCGCACCAACTCCTCCATCCGCTCATACGCCCGCCCCATATACGCCACCATACTAGCCCCCTCATACAAACGCAATATCTCCTCCCGATTCGCCGACCAACCGCCACCAACCGCCGCCCACAACCCTAACGCCTCCTGATAATATCCCGCCGCCACATCATACGCCGCCGCCCCCTGTGCCCGTCGCGCCGCCCGTTCATTTAAACGCGCTAATTCTATCAATTCATCCCTATCATCAATACCCGCCCGCCCTCGATTAAACTGATCCACCAAATCAAAAACACGCTCCGTCTGCTCTTCCTCTGACCAATCCTCTCGCCAATAACGGCCAATCCCCAAATGCCACCTTTCATGCTGCTCTGCCCCCCCTTCTTCATAAAACAACTGCTGAATCTGTTCATGTGCAAACCGATAAATCCCTTCCCCCTCGCCTTCCGTCTCCGCCATCATCGCCAATAACGCATAATTCTCCCCCACACCCCAAATCAAACCCGCTTCCACCCCCTCGGCCAACAACCGCGCCGCCTCCACCCGCGCCCCACCCCACACCGCCGCC
>DATHYN010000345.1:0-15584 GCA_035459145.1 Anaerolineae bacterium
AAGGCGGGGAGGGTGTTGTTGAGAGCGTTGACATCGGTGAAGCTGGTGGTGAGGTTGTTGAGGGGGGGGCCGAGGGCGGTACTGGGGGAGATGGGGGTGTAGGGGGTGTCGCTCTTGTAGAGTTGGTAGTTGCTGACGTGGCCTGGTTGGGCGGTCCAGTGGAGATCGACATCGGGGTTGACGAGGGTGGCGTTGAAGTTGAAGGCGCAGGAGGTTAGGAGGTTGAGGACGGTGTCGTAGTTGTAGTAGTTGTAGTAGAAGATGGAACTGTTGAAGCCGATGATGTTGAAGGTTTGGGTGTAATCGGTGACGGTGTAGGGGTCGTCAGCGGGGGGGCCGGGGTAGGGGAGGGAATCGGAGAGGATGCCGGTGATGGTGATGATGCCGGAGGCTCCGACGGGAACGTTATCGAAGCCGATGTTGAACTCATAGGCGCCCCATTCGGCATTGTAGCCACTGTAATCGGTGACGGAGATGTCGGCGGCGGTGATGACGACATTTTCCAGCGCGCCGTTATAACCAGAGATGGTGCCGAAGTCGGCGTGGCGAGTGCCGGTATTGGTGTAGTAGAGGGTGTAGATGATGGTGTCACCGACGGCGGCGAGTGAGGGTTGTTGGTGGATACTCATTTTGATATCGGGGAGGCCGTAGATGGTGTGGCTTTGGGTATTGGTGGCGGGGGCGAACATGTTGGGGCCATCGAGGGTGACGATTGAGTTCAAGCTGTTATCGGGGGAGTTGATGATGGCGCTGACGTTGACGGTGGCTTGTTGGCCAGCGGGGAGGTTGCCAATGGACCAGGTGAGGATATTGCCGTTCTGTTGGGGTGTCCAGTCGCCACTGCTGGTGAAGAGGAGGTCGGTGAGGATGGCGGTGGTTTGTAGTTCATGGGTGATGATTAGGCTTTGGGCCATGGTGGGGTTGGGGTTGTTGATGGTGAGGCTGAAGGTGTAGCGGCGGCCGTGGACGATGTAGCTGGTGAATGGTGGGTAGATGAGTTGTTGGCTGATGGTGGCGTTGACGGTATCGAACTCAGTGGCGCCGAGGTCACAGGCACCGTAGAGGGAGCGGTCGAGGCCACGTTGGTCGGTGGTGGGACAATGGTTGGGGTTGGCACCGGAGATGAGGGGGCTACCGGCGAGGGGGAGGATGGTGGGGGTGAAGCCGCCGTTGTCTTGGAGGGGGCCGAGGAGGGGGTCGCCGGTGGAGGTGGCGTAGCAGGAGCCGTCATCGGTGTGGAAGATGAGATCGCCGTAGACGTAAATGCCGTTGCCGTCACAAGCGGTGCCTTGGTTGTCGGCGAAGACGAGGTTTTGGCCGAGTTGGCCGCCAGTGGTGGCGAAGGTGTACATGCCACCAGTTGGGGAGCCAACGAAGGGGCCAACGGTGTTGCTGACGATGGTGCTGTTGCTGATGTGGAGTTGGGTGTTGGAGTTGAAGGGGAGCATGATGGCACCACCACCGTAGAGGGGGTTGCCGGTGACGTGGTTGCCGTAGAAGGTGACGTTATCGATGCGGCCGATGGAGCCGGGCATTCCTAAATAGCCACCGCCACCAGCAAAACCATAAGGATCGTTGACGACGAGATTGGCATGGTTGTTGATGACGGAGGAGCTGAGTAGGGTGAGGTTGCCGACGTTGTAGATACCACCACCACCACGCACGGTGCTGGCTTGGGTGGTATTATTTTGGATGAGGGTGTTGGTGATGACGAGGCCGCCGGTGTTATAGATGCCGTGGTAGCCGTTTTGGAGGGTGAGGGCGTTGAGGGCGGCGTCAGAGGCGGTGTTGTTGATAACGATACCGACCCCATTGGCGTCGAGGATGGTGGGGAGGGCGGGGTCGGGGGGGAGGGTCCAATCGGTGGGGGTGTGGCCGCCTTGGAGGGTGATGTTTTTGTTGAGGGTGATGAGGTTGGCGTTGTTGGTGTTGATGGGGTCGTTGCTGGTGGAGGTACCGAGACAGGTGCCGGCGAGTTTGATGGTGTCGCCGGCGGTGGCGGCGTCGATGGCTTGTTGGAGGGCGAGGCCGTTGAAGGTGTTGAATTGGGTTCCGTTGAGGTTGGCGTAACAGCGGTTGGCGAGGATGTTGATGGGGATGGGTTGGGCAGAACGGCCGTTTTCAATCCCAGCCTCATTAACGGTCATGGTCATGGTTAAGGTGTTATTGGCACCGATATTGGGAATGACGACGAGGGTGAGGGTGGCTTGGCTTTGGGCGGGGAGGTTGAGGTTGGTGACGAGGGCGTTGGGGTCGAGGGTGGGGGTGCCGGCCGAGGGTGGGTTGATGGTGACGGTGCCGGTGAGGGCGAGACCAGCGGGCAAGGTGGTGGTGACAGTCGCATTGGTTAAAGCATCGAGGGCGTCATTGGCGAGGGTGATGGTGAGGGTGAGAGGAGCGGTATCAGGGGCGGGGGAGCTGGAGAGTGAGGGGGCGAGGGAGATACAACGGTTGGTGGTCGGTTCGCCACAAAGGGCTTCGATGATGAGGTTGCTGGTGTAGGTGGTGATCAGTTTGTTGCCATCACGGGCGGTGAGGGTGACGGTGTAGAGGCCGTATTGGGTGAAGCCTGGTTGGAGGTCGAAGTTGGGGGTGGTGAGGGTTTGGGTGTAGGCGGCACCGGAGGGGGGGGTGATGGTGGCGAAGAAGCTGGTGATACCAGCGTTGTCGACGACGTTACCGGCGAGGCGGAGGGCGTTCATGTTATCGGTGGTGGTGGTGGTGATGAGGGTGCTGAAGTTGATACGGGGGCTGAGGGTGTCGATGACGATAGGGGTCCAAGCGCTGTAGCCTTGGTTGCTTAACGCGTCGATGGAGAAGGTGCGGACTTGGTGGTTGCTTTGATCGATGGTGGGCCAGGTGACGGTGTCGTTGATGGTGTAGATGCCTTTGGCGTCTGGGGGGCCGAGGGTGAGGGGGTAGCTGGCGCTGGTGGTGTTGAGATCGAGTTCGAGGGTGGTGATGGTGCCAGTGATGGGGCCGGGGTCGAAGGCGGTGCCGGTGATGAGCGGGGTGGTGGTAGTGTAGAGAGGGGCGAAGTTGAGATTGGTGACGGGCCAAGCGTCATCACCGATGAGACCGGCGATACTATATTGGCGATTGTTGCTGATTGAACAGAGATAGGCCAAACCGCGATTTTCCCACGGGTGAACCCAAGAGGTGGAGCCGGAACAGCCGCTGTGATAAACGCCATCTGTCCAGACAGTGCCATTGGTACTGTGAGCAAACCGGAGTGAGTTTTCAAGGAGGGTGTAGGCTTCAGGGTTGGTGTAACCGAAAAGTACACTGATTGGGTTGTTAAAGACGTAGCTGTTTTGCTCTGTCTTGTTTCGCCATATTTTGATGTTGAAATGTTCATCGAGGAAGCCCATATTGGTACCACCGATACCACCTTGGAGGGTGAGGTTGGGGGTGCCGGTGGGGACATCGGTGCGGCGGATGTAGGCGAAGACGAGAGGGTCGGGAATAGAGTTGGTGCCGAGGGTGAATTGGGTGGGGGCACCATCATGATCGACATAAGTCCACTCGGTGGCGACGCCGGGTGTGTTGGTGATAATCAAGCCGTCTTGGACGATGTAGGTGGGGGAGGTGAAGCGGTTATTGTAGATATCGGCATCAAAGATGGAGCGGATGTCGGTGGTGGCGGTGATGTAGCCGTTGGTGGCGCGGCTGAGTTGGAGGGAGAGGGTGATGGTTTCGGTGCTGTTGGCCGGCATATCGGGGAGTTGCCAGCTGAGTTGGTTGCCGGCTTGGTTGGTGGTAAGGGGGACGGTGGCTTGGGTGTTGTTGAGGATGAAGGGGTGGGATAAGGTGTGGGTGATGAACAGGCCGGTGGCAGCTTCGTCACCATTGTTTTGGTATTGGATGGTGTAGAGGGCATTTTGGCCGGTGTAGATGACGGGGTTTTTGAGGGTGACGGTGGTAGTGGTGTCGTGGCGTGGGGAGAAGAAGTGGGTTTGGCTGGGGCAGTGGCCGACGTAATCACAGGTGGTGATTGTTTGGCTGATGGGGACGCCGGGCAGGCGGCAACTGGCGGTGACGGTGGTGAGACGGTTGCCGGTCATGGTGCGGGTCAGTTCGTTGGCGGCGCAGGGATGGTGGAAGGCGTCTTCGTGGAGGGCGTAATCGGAGGTGGAGAAGGTGTAATCGGTGAAGATTTCATCGCCGATGGTGATGACGTCCGCTGTGGTGGTGAGGGTGGGAGTGATGACGTCGATGTAGCCGGCCCATAATGGTTGGCTGGCACTGATATTGCCAAACATATCGGTGGAGCGGCCTTCGATACGGTAGGCATCTTCGGGGAGGCCGGCGGGGATGGTGAAGCTCCAGAGGGTGTTGGTAACGGCCGTTTGGGCGAGAGGAACAGTTTGCCAGGTGGGGGTGGTGATGGACATGGGGGTGATGGCGATTTCCATGCTGGCGACACCGGCGACACGCTCTTGGGCGAGGGCTTGGATTTCGTAGAAGTTGAGGGCGCGGGGGAGGATGTTTATCTCGTCGAGTTGGCCGTTAAAGAAATAGATGGGGGGGGCGCCGTTGCCGTTGATGGCCCCAAGGTGGAGGCGGGTGGGGATGGTCACGCCGGAGCCAGCGGTGGTGGTGCCGAGGGGGACACCATCAAGATAGAAAGTTCGTTGGGTGCCGTCGAAGGTGACGGCGATGTGGTGCCATTGGTTACTGAGGTCGGGGGTGGGGAGGTGCCAGCTGTGGGTGCCGTAGCGGTGGCCGAGGCCGGTGGGAGTGAGATAGAGATTGTTAACGGTTCCGTTTAGATTGCCGTAGCCGATGATGCCATAATTGCCCATACTGTTTGGTTTAACCCAAGCGGCATAGGTGAATTGTTCATCGTTGGTTGGTAGATAGTCGACACGATCAACGAAGAGATAATCATCAACACCATCAAAGGTGACGCCAGAGCCAACTTTGCTGTTGGTGGTGGTGGGGCAACGGGGGTTGATACAAGAGGCGAAGCGGTAATGACCGCTATCATCAAAGAAGTAGGGGACGGTGAGTTGATAAGGGTTTTCGAAGCGGAAGCGGAGGTCGGCGCCGACGAAGGCGGGGTAGTCGGCGATGGTGCCGGAGATGGTGCGGGGGGAGCCGATGGTGACGGTGGTGAGAGTGGTGGGGTTGATGGTGATGCCAGGAGCGCGGGTATCGAAGCGGAGGGTGCCGACGGTGGTGGTGATGGCGTTCCCCATGATATCTTCGGCGGTGGCTTCTATATAGTAGATGCCGGTTGGTTTTAGGCCAGCAAATTCATAGGTTGTTGACCAGCTGTTGCCGGTGACGGTGGCGTTTTGGGTGCCGGTGCCGGCGATTTGATTGGCGGCGTCGTAGAGGGTGACGTTGACGGAGTTGGTGAGAACGGCGGTGGTGCTATCGGTGACGGAGCCGTTGAGGGGGAGTTGCCAGTTCAGGGTGCCGGATAAGATAGGGGTGGCCCAATCGTTATTGTAGTTAGAGGTGATGATAGGAGGGGAGGCATCAACGATAAAGCTGTAGACGGGGCTGAATTGTTCATTACCAGTATGGTCGATAGCACGGAATTTAAATTGGTAGAGATCGTTGGTGTTGGCGCTGGTCAAATCAAGGGTGGGGCACCAGATGTTGTTGCTATCGAGACATTGGGGCATTGGCTGCCAGACGAAATCGGCGTCGCCGGGGCCTTTGACAGCGAGTTCGGTGACGCCGATATCGGTGATATCATCCCAAGCGGCGAGTTGGAGCATGGTGTAATCGGCGTCAGTGACGGCGAAGGGGTTGACCCAAGTGACGGTGGGCGGGGTACTGTCGATGCGGAAGGTGACGCGGGCACGGTCACGGTACCAGACGAGATCGCGACGGTAGATGTTGTAGAGTTCGGCGGTGGAGAGAGAGCGAGCATAGAAGAGAAGTTCGTCCATTTCACCATGATATTGGTTGACAGGGGCTCCATCGAGCATTAACATGCCGATGTAGAGGGGGTCATCGTAGTTGGGGACGATGGTATTGTTGCCGGGCACGGTATTGATGAGTTGGCCATTAATATAGAAAGTAGCGTCGTTGTTGCTGTCGAAGACGACGGCGACTTGTTGCCAGTAATCGGTTTGGACAGGGGTGGTGCTGAAGAAGATTTCATTTATATTGGTGTTGAATAAGAAGAGACGACCATCGTTCCAGATACCCCATTGGAGGCCGTTGTAGCTACTGGTCATACCATGGCTGAGAAGGCGGGGGTAGTTGCTGTAATCATCGGGCTTGATCCAAGAAAGTAAGGTGAAATTGTTTTGGGGGTTTTCGAGGTCAGTGGCGTCATTGATTTGGATGTAGCCATTACCGTCGAAGAAAGCGGTGTTACCGATTTTGCCATCGGTGCCGGGTTGGGGGGAGAGGACAGCCTCGTTGGTGCCAGCGATGGGGATGGCGTAGGGGAGACCAACGTATTGATTTTCGGAGCTGTCGACGAAGCTGGTGGCGGTATCGTATTCATCGAAGGAGAAGTACATACGGGGGACGGATTGGCGGTAGAGGGTTTGGACTTGGGCGGCGGTGAAGTAGCTGTTGTACATACGGACGTCGTCAAGGAACCCTTTTAAAAAGCTGACGTCACGGCTGTTATAGCCGATTCTGAAGTCGCGCATTTGGTTGGGGTAGTTACAGTCGGTGACGTAGGAGAGGGTGGTGCTACCGACGAGTGAGCCGTTGATGTAGGCATCCATTTGGCGGTTGGTCCAGTTGACGGTGACGACGAGATGGGACCAGCTATTTTGGGGTAAGTTCCAGTTGATGGAGCTGGTGGGGATACTGCAGGAGAAGTCGCTACTGGGGGTAGCGGTGATGCCATCGAGACGGATATGCCAACCGTAATCATGGTAACGGGTGCGGCTATCGAAGATGGTGCCGCGGCTGGCTTTGATCCAGGTGGAGAAGGTGGCGAGGGTATCGTTTAGGTTGGCCGAGGGGGTGAGTTTGTCATCGACGCCATCGAAATAGATGGCGCGGTTGTCACGGCCGGGGACGCCGGCGGTGGGACAGGTGGCACTATTCTCGCAGACAAACTCAGCCGACCCGATAATGTTTTCAAAGAGGGTTCGGCTTGGAATTTCTTCGAAAGGGGCGTGGATTTTGAGGTTGGCCGTGGAGACGGGATCGAAGGCGGGTATTGTGTCTGGATTCGGGTCGACAAGGGCGACATCGATGGTTGGTTGGACCCAATGATGGCTGTTGGCGACTTGGTCGGCGATGACGACTTGGCCGGTGATGATCATTTGGGTGGTGGGGGCGAGGTCGAAGGGGATGAGAGGGGTGGTGATTTCGGGGGCGGGGAAGATGCCCGCGGTGAGGTGGACGATATCTTCGGTGGTGAGGGCGGCGGGCCAGAGGACCCAATTATCGAGTTGGCCGGTGAAGAAGGGGGCGGTGCTGTTACTGCCGAGGGTGACGTTGAGGCTGGTGGAGGTGGTAGAGGGGAAGGTAGTGGTTGATTGGATCAGGTTGCCGTCAACGTAGAGACGCATGGTGCCGTTGTCGAAGACGGCGGCGACATGGTGCCATTGGTTGTTGTTGTAGCCAGTGCCGGTGTTGATGGAGGCGGTATTGGCGGTGCCACCCAGTTGGCCATGATAGTAAGAGATCGAACCAAAGCGGCTGATATCGATGGAGACACGGCCGGAGCCATTGGTTTCGGTCGCATTTAAGAGGCGTTGGTCGACGAGATTGCCGTTGGTTTGGAACCAGCCAGCGATGGTGTAGCTATTGCGGCCAAAGAAAGAGAGATTGCCTAGATTCAGGGCATCGTAAGCGGCGAAGGTAAGTCCAGAGCCGAAATAGCCAGAACTGGTGAGGTCGGGGCAAGATGCTTGGTCACAAGTAGCGAAGGAGAGGTTGTCGCTACGGTTTTGGTAGTGGAGTTCGTAGGTTTCAAATTCGAGGGCGTAGGTGGGGTGGGCGCGGTAGAAGCCAGGGGTGGTGGGGCTGGGCATGGTGTAGAAGCCACCATTGACTTGGAGAATATTGTTGATAGCACAGCTGTCGCACAGTTGATAATCGCGGTACAGGATGAGTTCGTCGAGACGACCGGTGAGGGGGAGCGTAGCGGGGCTGGCGGTGGTTGGTTGGCCGACTTGGATGGTGGCGATATTGAGGTTGGGGGCGATGCCGTTCATAACTGAGGTGCTGTCAAGGGTCGTGTCAACAAAGATTTCGACAGTGGTGGTGCTGATGTTCGTTACAAAATGCACCCATTGGTTGAGATTGCCGGCAAAGGAGAAATTAGTGAGGTGGGTGTCGGTGTTGACACAGCAGGTGGGGGTGCCACCAACGGTACGGGTCAGGATGTTGGTACCTTCGATAGTGAGGGCTAGGGCACCATTATCACGGACGGAGATGTGGAAATTGTTATTGGCATTGTCTTCACTACTCCAGACGGCCATTGATTGACCAGCGGGGGGAATGGCGGGGAGATTAAGCCAGAAAGAGAGGCTGGTTTCGGGCATGGCACCAACGGGATTGAGGGTGAGTTGGTTATCGAGGCCATCAAAGGCGAGGGCTTGGCCGATGGCGCCGGCGGGGTAGGTGGCGGGGCAGGTGTTATTGGTGGGGGAGCAACTGATGTAGGTGGAGGAGCTGTATTTGTCGGGGAAATGTTGGCTGAGGTCGGTGGGGGAGAAGGAGTAGGCGGTGGCGGCGGCTGGAATGGAGGGGGTGAGGTAGCCGGTGGCATTGACCATTGTGCCGCTGGCGTCACGGAGAGGGTGGGTGTTGGTGACGGAGGCGACATAGCTAAGGGTTTTGTTTTGGTTGACGATGAGGTCTTGTTGGTTGTAACGGCCGTTCATAAGGTCATCAATCTCAGTCGGTGACATCCCATAATCATAGGCAGCGAATTCATCAATCATACCGATAAAACCAAAGCCAATGCCAGTAATAGAGCGTGGTTTATAAGGGGCGGCAGGGGTCAGGGCGGCAACCTCAACCCCATCGACATAGACACGACCAACTTCTAAGTCGAAGGAGACGGCTACATGGGTCCATTGATCAAAGGGGACAACCCCGGGTGGGGTGTAATAATAGGCGCCACCAGTCCAATCACTAAACCAGACCTCAAGTTTGCCATCGGGATGCAGGTTCATGAAGGGTAACCCGTTAACGATGTAACCACCGGCATTTGGGCCGGAAGGGGCCTTGATCCAAGCGGCAATGGTAAAACCGGTGGCAAAAGGTGAGTAGCGGTGGTATGTACTGACACCCTCATAGGTATTAATGCGGGTTAAGTCGATCGCATTACCATATTTACCGGGTAGACCAGATTGGGGGCAGGCATAAGCTGTCCCACAATTGCCGATACGATTATTGCCGGAACTGTCAATGAAACGGGTGGCATTGGCAGGTTCATCAAAATGGTAGAGGGCGCGGGCGGCTTGGTCTTCACTGATGGCGAAATCATTGATTTGGATAATGTTGTCGAGGACAGAGGGGTCAACCGGAATTTCAGGATGGAGAGCTAGGGTGTATTCTTCGCGGTCGCTGAGACCATCGAAATCGATGTCGATGGCGCGGGGGTGTGACCAAACGCGGAGCAAACCGCCGCCAGGGGTGGTGATGAGCCAGCCTTCTTTGACTTCAAAATAATCGGTGAGACCATCACCATCGGTATCAGCGACGAGGGGGTTGGTGAGGAGTTTGAGCTCTTCGCGATCGGTGAGGCCATCGCCGTCGGTGTCGGGGTTGGTGGGGTCGAGTTGGTTGCTGATTTCGAAGTAGTCGCTGAGACCATCGCCATCGGTATCCCAGAGGCTGTCGTTGGGATCGGCGCCACCGGCATCGGCGTTGGGGAGGCCGTCATTATCGGCATCACGGAGGGGGGCATTGAGGAAGTTGTTGTAGGCGGCACCATTGGTGGGATAGAGAGCCATAAACTCAGTGAAAGTGGCGGGGAAGATATCGAAATATTGGTAGCGGCCAATATCAATATGTTGTGAATTTTTTAGTGTTTCCGTGGAGCAGTTGTATTCATGGAAGGAGTCGTTGGTATTACCGGTACGGATGAGACTAACGAGAGGGCCTTGCCAGACACGCCAACAGCCGATATAGGGGATGGCGAAGGCTTCATTGAGATAAAGGCGGTCGCCAAAGCTCACATTTTTGCCGACACGGTGGAAGGGGATAATGGCATTGGGGGGGATGGTTTGGTTTTGGCGAATGGTGTTGCCATTAACGGTTTGCCATTGGCTATTCATGCCATCTAAGCCTAGGTAGTAATGGTTGGCGCGGTTATAACGGTCAACGGTATAAAGGAAGGTGGAGCGGCGTAAATCAGATTCGCTATGTTTGTTGGGGTCGTAGGTGAGGGAGTTGGTGATGACGACGGTTTGGTAGAAGCCGTTGCCGAAGGAGAAGCCGAGCCGATCGTTGACCAAGCTAATGTTGGTGGTGCGGAAATCGAGACGGTTGGAATCGCCGAGGTTGGTGGGGACGAGGTTGACCTCATACATTAATTTGGCTAGCTCTTCGGTGAGCCAGCCGGTGATAGAGAAGTTGACACCGGGTATTAGCAAGAGGAGGACATCGATTAAGGTGATGAGAGCGATTAAAATGGAGCCGATAATACTGTAATCGAGAATGAAGAAGATGATCATGACGATCGAGGCGGCGACGGCGCGGGCTAAGCCGGCGTTGAAGGTGATGGAGGTAGTGTTGCTAAAGCCGCCGGTCATGTATAGTTCCCAGAGGAAAAAGCCCCAGGTGATGACGAGGCCGAGTAAGAGACTGACGGGAGAGTGAATAAAGGGACGATTTGATTTGCCTAAGCGGAACAGGCCACCAGCCAGTTCACCGGCGAGACGCATGCCATCCAAGATACTGATAAAGGTCAGGATCATAATGGCGGCCATAATGGCACTAATGATATTTAGACTGTAAATAACGACATCACTAAAGGTTTGGAATTCGTTGGCGGCAGGGGTTTGTAGACCGATATTGGCGATGGCGTAGGATAAGGCTAAGAAGAGGGTAATGGCGGTGAGGCCGGCGACAAAAGCGTTGCTGGCTAAGCCAAAGCGGGTTGTTTTCATGACTTTGGCGATTTTAGAAGATTCGGCGGGGTTTTGGCTAGCGTAGGCGGAGCCGGCGCCGATGCCGAAGGAGCGATAGGATTGTAGCCAGCGACTGTAGAAGCTGTTTTTAAGATTATCAACGCCAGCGAGGGGGGCGAGGGCGGGGGAGTAAGAGACGATGGCGAGGAAGAAGGTGGCACCAGCAAAGCCAGCCCCAAAGAAAGTTTGGGGGGGTAATTTAGGTTGGTGGTTTATTTCGGGGACGCGGATATCTTTGGTGAAGACAGGGGTGGCACCTTGTTCAACGATGCCAGTTAGGCCGTTGAACAGTTGGCTGTAATACATTTGGGACCAGAGGATATAACCATCTTGCTCATCTTGGGTGAGATCGGAGCCGAAGAGATCGTTGTTTTCCCAGTAGACTTGGAGATTGTTGAGGTAATTGCGCAGGTCGTGGTTTTGCCAACTCCCATTTTTGTGATCGTAGGGGGCCCAGCTTAGGGAAGCGGAGGTGACGGTGGGGATGCCGGCAAAGGAGAAGGTGGGGGCACCGCCAATGGAAGTGAGATCGTTTAGATTGAGGCGGCGGGAGACATCTTCGCGGGCGAAGAGGAAGGTGGGATTGATACTGTCGGAGTAGGCGTTGAAGTGGGTGTTGAGGATGTTGAGGGTGTCGGTCATCATGATGTGGGCGGCGTAGCCGTGGTGGGCGTAGGAATAGCTATTGTCGATGACGAGGGGGTGGGGGGCGGTGAACCAGGAGCTGACTTGGGTGGTGATATTGGCGAGGGTGACATCACGGGCGCCATCGCCGATGCAGTCGGCGCCGTTGTTGATGAGCGTTTCGCAGTCGCGGCCGCGCATAAAGGTGGTGCCTAAACTCCAGCTGGCGGCCCAGAGGTAGTCGTCACTTTGCCGATTGGTATCGAGGGCGGGGTTTTCGTACATGATGGCGACATCGATGCCATGATCTTCACGAATTTCCATGCCGGTGAGGCGCCATTCTTCAGCATATTGGTGGATGACAGAGAGTTCTTCGACCCGTTGACAGGTTTCGGGGTCGCCTTTGGGGTCGACACAGCGGTCGGTGAGCATTTGGACGAGCCAGACGACACGGTATTGGTGGGCAGGCCCCCATGAGGAGAGGCCGCCCCCATCATCGACGGAGGGCCAGTAGAGCATTTGGGCGGCGAAGCCGACTTGGCTACCACCTTGGTATTCGGTGACGGGGGAGAGAGGGATGTAGCTGACCCAGCCTTGGTTGACATTGTTGCCATCCCGTTGATTGACGCGAATGTTGTAGGGATTGAGGTGTTCGGTGCCGAGCCAGGAGGAGAGATTGCTGTTATCGGTGGGGGTGGTGCCGGTTTTGATAGGGAGGTTGCCGAAATGGGTTGTATCGGAGAAGGGGATGGTAATTTCGAGCATGGGGACGACACGGATGTCGCCATTGGCGGCGTTGGGGGCGGTCGAGCGGAGGGCGGGGTCTTGGGCGGTGGCGAAGGTGGTGTTGAGGCCGCGTTGGACTTGGCCGCGATAGTCGGGGGAGGGCCAATCGAGGATGCTGCCGATGTAGTTGAGGTGGTCGGGATTGTTGGGGGTGATTTGGAGGTTGACGAAGACGGGCTTATCGGTTTGGAGGTCGTTGATGGTTAAGTTCATGGGGTTGGTGTCGTTGAAGAGGGTGGTGTCGTAGGTGAAGGGGGAGATATCGGCTTCATCGGAGAGACCGTCGTTGTCGTTGTCGTTATCGAAGGCATCGGGGATGTTGTCGCCATCGGTGTCTTGGCAGGGGAGGGCGGGATTGAATTGGCCGGAGGTGGGAGACCATTGGGGGCATTCGATGCCATCGTTGAGGCCATCTTTGTTGGAGTCTGGTTCGTTGGGGTTGAGGTACCATTGTTGGCCGGCGTAGGTGAAGCCGTTGACTTCGAGGGTGTCGCTGATGGTGTCGTTATCGGAGTCCCAGGCCATGGGGAGGGTGTTGAGGGTTTTGACTTCGAGGGCATCGCCGAGGCCATCGCCATCGGTATCGGTGGGGTCGATGGTGTTGGTGCAGAAGTCGGGGGTGACGGCGAAGCCGGCGCAGGAGCCGACAGCGATTTCATCGACATCAAGGAGGCCGTCGCCGTCGGTGTCGGCGGTGGAGAGGAGGCTGGTGGGGGTATGGTTGGGTATTTTGGCTTCGATTTGGGTAGCGAGATAGTCGTTGCGGATGGGGAGAGGGGCGTTGTCGGTTATTTTCCAGGGAGGTTGGTCAGTGGGAGTAGTTGGGGCGGTGAGGGGGGATTGGTTGGGATTCCAGTTGGTTTCGTGGAATGCTTTTTCGATATTTTCTTGGGTTTGGCGTTGGGCGTCATCGGCATCTTGTTTGGCGTTGGCGGCTTCGGCGCGGCTGTAGAAGGCGTCGATTTGGGCGGCATCGATGAGTTGGCCGAGGGGGGCGAGAAGGATGGAGAGAGCGATGGTGGCGCTAATGAGTTGGCGGAAGCGGTGGGTGTACCAGTAGGGAGTGGAGGCGAGGAGGAGGGCGAGGAAAAGGGCGAAGAGAGTGAGTTGGAGGGCTAAGTTTTGGCGGGCGTGGGTGGGAGTGGGGAAGAAAGATTTGAGGGTGGTGGTGAGGGAGGATTGTTGGGTGATGGTGGTATCGAAATTGGCATAATCGGTGGTGATTTCGATGGTGAGCGTTTCACCGGTATCGGGGTGGAGGGTGAGATTGGTTTGGAGGCGGAAGGGGAGGCCGTGGTCGTCGAGCCAGAGGGTGCCGTGGCCGGACATGGTTTGGAAGATATCCATGTTTTGGAGCTGGATCCCTTTGGGGAGTTGGCCACGCTCGGCCATCACTTTTTCGAGTTGTTGGCGGGCGTGGGTGGCGTAAGTGGGGCCGTTGATGTCGAAGCGGTAGGGGGTAAAAGTTTGGATTAGCGGTTGGTTGTTATTGGTTGGGTGGGAGAAGTCGCGGGTTTCGGGGGGGAGTTGGTGGATATTGGTGGCGCCGGCGAGGAAGGCGAGGGTATCGCCATTGGGGGCGAAGAGTTGGGAGATGTCGTTGTTGATCGGTTCCCAAGTTTGGTTGGTTCCGGCGCGGCCGTAGGCTTGGCCGTCGATGATGCGCATGTGGAGGGCTTGGTTGGGGTCGGGAACGGCCGTTTGCCAGAGAGTCATTTCCATTTCTTGGGTTTTTTGGTTGATGGCGCCTTGGAGGGTGATGATATCGGTGGTGGGTTGTTGGCCGGCGGAGGTGAGAGCGGGGGCGGGGTAGGTGGTTTGGTTGAGATGGACGTGGTAGTTGTATTGGGGGCTTTGTTGGGCGAGGCGCCAGGCGTTATGAACAGTTTGGGAGGGGGATTGTTTGAGGGGGGAGAGGGGGGAGGCGGAGGCCGAGGGGGTGGGGTAGAGGTTGATGAGGAGGATAAGGAGGAGAATGGTGGGGATGATGAAAAAGCGAATAGTTGGTTGCAATTTGTTCATGCGCATGTCAGACCTCGTGAGACGGGCAGATTTGATAGATGTTTTTGTTGTTATGATGCTGATGATAATGATACAACTATTATTATAAGCTAAAATTGGGTTGATGGGGGAGGGGCAAACTTAAAATTAGCTTAAATTGGTTTTGGGGGGGTGTTTCATTTGAGTTGAGAGTTGGTGAAGGGGGGTTATGTGGAGAGAGGTTTGAGCGTTGTTGGCGGTGTTGTTGAGGGCACCCCCGCCCGAGCGTGAACGCATCGGGCTATATGGGACGCCTCCTCGAAGGAGGCTTAGGGCTGATGTAGGGATGAAATGTAAAAAAACGACACTGTTCGTGAAGGGGGTTTGGGAGGGGGAATCGTTGAACTGAGGTTTGTTTAAATAGTTTGAGGTTGATGGTGGTGTAGAATGGTAAAAGGGGATAGTATTGGTTTGAGGATGGTTGGTGGTTTTGACGCGGATTTTGGGGATTTTGGGGATTTTTTTGGTGTTGGTGAAGTGAGGGAGGGGTGTTCGTCCGCGTCCCGCACGGGTGTGAACACGCCGTGCTAGAATTGGCGCCCGGTGAACCGGGCTGGGGTTGGTTGTAGGTAAAGTAGCAGTTGATATAAATTTTGCACTCGTATCGTGAACGCATCGGGTTAGTTGGGACGCCTCCTCGAAGATGCTGTCGTTTTTTAGATAAGAGAATTGGGTGTTCAGTTGGAAGACTGGCGATTTAACAAATCGCGCCACCTCCAGTGTGGGTAGTGAAATGAAAAAAGACAGTGTCCTTGAAGGAAGCTAGGGGGGATTTGGGTGTGGTGTGTTTGAAAATGATGGTGTTGTTGAAGGGGGAGACATTAGGTTTATTTAAATAGGTTACGGTTGGTGGTGGTGTGGAATGGTAAATGGGGATAGTATTAAAGAGGTGTGTAAGAAGGACAAAATCTTTCGGTTAAACAACTTAAACAATTTATAGATATTTTTGTTTTGGAGAGAAATGATATGATGACGCGACGTATGAGTGTAATTGGTGTGGTGGTTTTGGTGGCGATGGGATTGGTGGCGGGGTTGGGGGTTAGTTGGGGGGAAGGGGGT
>DATHYN010000346.1:0-2769 GCA_035459145.1 Anaerolineae bacterium
GTTACACCGGCTTAATTAATTATCGAACGCAAGTTACCTTCTGAAAAAACCACCCCCCAACGCAAACATACATCTACAGTCACGCCCTCTACCCAATCACCACCACACCACTTAAACTCATTCGCCCATTCCCCCATTCGCGGTTCCCCTCACCCCGCTAACCAATAACACCGCACAAACACCTCCCCCAACGCCCAATTACCACTCACCAACATCCCCTCCCAATTGCTTTATAAACCTATAACTGGTATAAAATGTCACCCTGTTATTAACCAGCCTGTGACAATTATGGATACCATTGAATTACGTAACATACTAACCCAAATTTTAAGCAATGAAGATTTGCACAACGTCTGCTTTGATTTACGTATCGATTACGATGATATATTAGGCGGCACCCGCAAGAGTAAAATCAGAGCCCTCATTGCCCAAATGGAGTATGATGGCCGCTTACCCGACCTGTTAACCGTTGTGGGGGAGCATAAGCCACAATTTAAAGACCAATTATTCACTCACGCCGACACTGACACAACACCCCCCTATCAAGGATTAGCTTCCTTTGGGGTGAAAGATGCCGGACGATTTTTTGGCCGTGAACGGGTGACGGAGGAGCTAGTTGCCCATTTGCAGACGAATCGGTTTTTGGCCGTGGTCGGCGCGTCCGGCTCAGGGAAATCTTCAGTCGTCAAGGCCGGCGTTGTCCCCGCCCTGATGACCGGTGCCGTTACCTACCAAGGGCAAAACAGTGCCGATTGGCTCTTTCACATTCTCACCCCCACCGATCAACCACTCAAAAATTTAGCCGCTCATTTAACCCATGATTCAGAATCCGTGACCGCCACCACAACCTTACTGCAAGATATGCTCGCTGACACCGCTAGTTTAGATATCTGGTTACACAAACAGCTTGCCGATCAACCTAATCAACGATTACTGTTAGTTGTTGATCAGTTTGAAGAGTTGTTTACCCAATGTGATGATATTGATAAACGACGATTGTTTATTGACAATTTAATCACCGCCGTCACCGCCGGCAAACAAGGCCGACTCTCCTTAATCATTACCCTACGGGCCGATTTTTATGGGCCAGCAACCACTTACCAAACATTACGCCCCTTGCTGGAAACAAAACAAAAAATCATTGGCTTAATGCGCCCTGATGAACTCCGTCAAGCCATTGAAAAGCCATTAACCCCCACCCCCTACTCTTTACAAGCTGGCTTAGTTGATACCATTTTACAAGATATTAATGATGAACCAGGGGCTTTGCCCTTATTATCTCACGCTTTGTTATCCACTTGGCAAAAACGAGAAAACAACCAGTTAACCTTAAATGGGTATCAAAAAATAGGTGGGGTGCGTCGTGCCATTGCCACCACTGCCAATCAAGTTTTTGAAAAGTTAACTGATGACGAGCAAAAAATAGCGCATCGCCTCTTTTTAGAGTTAACAGAATTAGGTGAAGGTACCGAAGATACCCGCCGGCGTATTAATCGTGATTTAGCCCATTTAGGGGATCAGAAAGCGATAGATTCTGTAATCAATACGCTTGTTCAAGGTAGATTAATTACGACCGATGAAGACAGTCTAGAAGTTGCTCATGAAGCCTTAATTCGTGAATGGGGACTATTACATACATGGTTGACAGAAGAACGGGACAATTTACGTCAACAAAGAGAGATTGAGCAAGCGGCTAAAGATTGGCAAGCTAATCAATATGATAAAGCATTTTTATACCGTGGCGGACGGCTGTCCGCCGTTGAAGAATGGTATAAAAATAATGAAAGTTTGCTAACAAATACCGCTAAGAATTTTATTAATCAAGCGATTAAAGAACGCAAAGTGAGTCAACAAAAGACGTTGGCTGGGATAGGGATAGGTGTCTTATTATTATTAATAGTTATCATACTGCTTTTTCAATCAAACCTTAATCAACAAAATTCATTGGCTACAGCACAAGCGGAAGGAACTCGTGCTGATAATGCTTTGGCTACAGCTGAATTGGCCTTAGATGATGCTAATAATCAACGTGCCACAGCAGAAGCAGAAGCAACTCGTGCTGATAACGCCTTAGCTACAGCCACTGTTGCCCTTGCTGATAGTATTAAACAAAGTCGCTTAACATTGGCTCAATCCTTATTAAACAAGTCTCAAGCTATAGCGAGTACCCCCCTTATTTCTCAAGATGAACTAACCCAAGCTCGTCTATTAGCCCTTGAAGCCCAACGATTAAATATTGCAGAAGGAGGCGATTTATTATTGGGCAATAACTGGTTAAGGCAATTAACAACCAACTGGACAACATCTTATCACCCTCGGCCAACAAACCAACACTCGGCCTCTATAAACAGCGTCTCATGGTCGCCCGATGGCTCTCAACTCGCCTCCGCCTCTTGGGACAACAGCGTCATCATCTGGGACGCCGACTCCGGCGACCACGCTCTCACCCTCTCCGGCCACTGGGACTCTGTATACAGCGTCTCATGGTCGCCCGATGGCACACAACTCGCCTCCGCCTCTGCCGACAACAGCGTCATCATCTGGGACGCCGACTCCGGCGACCACGCCCTCACCCTCTCCGGCCACTCGGCCGATGTAAACAGTGTCTCATGGTCGCCCGATGGCACACAACTCGCCTCCGCCTCAAGGGACAACAGCGTCATCATCTGGGACGCCGACTCCGGCGACCACACTCTCACCCTCTCCGGCCACTCGGACTTTGTTTACAGCGTCTCATGGTCGCCCGATGGCACACAACTCGCCTCCGCC
>DATHYN010000347.1:0-18351 GCA_035459145.1 Anaerolineae bacterium
GGTTGGTGGGTTTTGACGCGGATTTTGGGGATTGGACGGATTTTTTGGTGTTACTGAAGTGAGGGGTGGGGGGGAGGGTGGAAGGGTGACGATTGGGCAAATCGCGGTATAGTTTGGGTGGCTTTTGTTAGGTTTGCGTAAACGTATTATTGTTAAGGAGTGGATGATGATTGGGAAGATTTATAGGCGTTTTGCGGTAGAAGATATGGTAATGGATGGGTTTTTGGTAGCGGCCAATGTATGGTTGTTGCCTAGTATGGCTGTTTGGTTTGAACAGCATTTTTGGGGAGGGTTTTGGTTGATGGGTATCGCACATTTGGGCGCGATGGTGGGGGCGTTTTTGGGGGGGACGATGCTGACCCCGTTAGAGGATGATGTAACCGGGTGGGAGGAAGCGGAGGTGGATATAGATAAGGAGGGGCTGACGTTTTACCAGCGATGGGTTGTGTGGTTTGATGAGCAGGTGTTGATGTTATCGGGGTTGATATTTGTGTTGGCGTTGGGGAGTAGTTTGTGGTTGATATTTCCACGGATGATTATTGAGGAGCGGTATGGGAAATTGCCGTGGGTGGCGAATGGGTATGAGGTGGGGCTGATTTTCGGGACGATATTGATTTTTGGGGCGTATTTGGAGTATGAGGATGAGATGTTTGGGTGGTGGTCGTCAACAGTGCGGCGGACGGTATCAGCCTTTATGGTGGGCTGTTATTTATTGTTTAGTGAGGCGTATATTATGGCGGCGATGGTGGTAGGTGGGGGGCTGGAAGAGGCGAATTTGTGGGCGGGGGTGATGATGTTGTTGATTTCTTATCTGCCGTTGCGTTTGGTGTTGTTGTTACGGCCGCCGGTGCGGGGGATTGAGATGGTGATGGCAACGGCCGTTTTTCTCTCCTTTCTGTGGCGGATTCTGGGTAATTAAGGGCTTCTGTTGGTTTCAAGGGCACTTTTAGCCTTATCTATTGCTGTTGGAGGCGTGGTTGGTACTATTTTTTCTTTCGTTGGGGGGGCACATCGTTGGCAGGTTGTGGTTAGCGGTGTGGAATTTATCATCACATCAAATTCGGCCACTGTATTGGAAATGGCACTGTTATTGTTACCACAAGCGTAAGCGCGGACAAAATAGTAGGTCGCTAAGCCATCACCAATCACATCGTTGTCCAGCCACGACCCAGCAGTCAGATAAGTTTGATACAACGTAAAACCAGAATAAGGATTGACACTGTGGTAAATGGCGTAGACACAGTTGGTGGAGGGTGTGCTCCAGTTTAATTCAGCGGAGTTATTGAGTTGGTTAATGGTGAGAGCAGGCGCGATGGCCGTGTCTGTACCTTGGTATTCACTGGCCCCAATATCACAGTTGAGACCTTGGGGACGGGCTATTTCTTGTTGATCGTCGGCCACAAGGCAACTGTTGCCCGCAATATAATCAATGGCTGGACTGCCAGTCGCTAAGGGGTGGGTGCCTTGGTTCGTGAGTGGCAAGAGGATATTGGTGAAAAGAGTTGTGGCTAGGATGGTTTGACTACTATTGGTCGTGAGCGAACAGCCGCCACTGATACCGACTAGGTTGTGGCCCATATCGACTGGGGGATTGTAGCAATCGGAGTTGGAAGCGGGAGTAGTGGTGGCAACAGTGTTGCCGGCGAGGATGGAAGCTTGGAGGGTGGCTGTGCCGTTGTTGCGGTAGAAAGCGGCTAGACCGGTGTTGTTGCTATCAGCGTCGCTGTTGTTAGTGGTGATGGTGTTGTGGGTTAAGGTGGCCGAGCCGTTGGCTTGGTAGAGGAAGGCACCATTGTTGTTACTGCTGTTGGCTGAGAAGGTGCTGTTAGTTACAGTTAGATCGCCTTGATTGTAGATGGCGCCACCATCTGCGTCAGCATGGTTGTAAATAAAGCCGCTGTTGTTGACCACGGCCGTATTCCCGTTGTAAAGTCCACCACCATTGTTTTGACTCATGTTGGCCTGTATTAAGCTGTATTGCAATAAAAGTGAGCCGTCGTTGTAGATGGCGGCCCCTTGATCGGCACCATTGATTTGGCCGCCGGTTAGGGCGAGGTGGGAGAGGGTGACGGCGGCCGTGGGGGCGATATAAAGCACTCGGCCTGCCCCCGTGGCCGACAAAGTGGTCGTATAAACTTTGGTGTTGGGATCTGTCAACCAATTGTATTCGACAAAACCGCCTTGAAGGGTGATATCTTGATCGAGATAAGCGGTTTGGGTCATGCCATTTTGGAACGTGACGCCGGCACAATCGCCAGCGATTTTGATAATGCTGTTGGCGGGAGCGGCGGCGAGGGCTTGGTGGAGGGCGTTGGCGGTTGGGCTGGCGAAATCGAAGGTGTTGTCGCCGGTGTATTCGGTCCAGCATTTGTTGAGGGGGGTGACGTGGATGGTGGCCGTGGTGGGGGTACTATCGGTGAACCAATCTTTCGCATAGTAAGTAAAGGTGTCGACGCCGATAAAGCCTAGATCAGGAATATAATGGAAGGTACCGTCTTTGTTTAGGCTGAGTGCCCCATTAGTAGGAGGGGTGACGACCGTCGCTTGTAAAGCGTAGCCATTACGGGGGGTATCGTTGGCTAAGACGCCAGATTGGGAGACGACGAGGTGCAAATCCCAACTCGCTAGGGAGCCGATATCGCCGCCAGCGCTGTCACCGAGGCATAGTTGCCAAAGGCCGCTCGCTTTTTTGCCGGTTAGATCGGCAAAGCTGGTGAGACCAGCGGCGGTGTCAGGGTTGGGGAAAAAGTCGCATTGGCCGTCATCTTGGCAGATGTAATCAGTGGTGGGGATGGTGATGCCCATTGTTTCGGGATCGTAGGGAGCCGTGTCGTAAAAGTTTAGGCGGGCGCTGGCGGTGAGATTGGAGTCGTCGCCGCAACAGCCGGCGCCGTTGTCAGCCGTTTCAGCGTAGTTGGGGCGGCTGAAGAGGGGGAGAATGTGGCCGCGGGGAGTGACGAGTTTGGCGGTTAGGTCGCCGACCCAGGTGTGGTCGAGTGACATGGTGAGGGAGGCACCTTCGATGATGGCGGTAGGGGCGAGGGAGGTCGTGTCGATGACGTCACAGGCCATGCTTTGGAGGGAGCCGTCATAGTTGTTATCGGTGATGGGGGTGTTGGACGTAGCGGAGAAGGTGACGGTACTAGTGGCGGGGATGATGATGAGAGGGGTATCCGGGGTCGTGGTGTAGGTGTCGGGGGTGGTGAGGGGGGGGAGGGCGGTGGGGGGGACGACGGCGATGGTGGCCGTGGTGATATTGGTTGTGGTAGGCGGGTGGTTTTGGCCGTCGTCAAGCTGGTAGGTGAATTGGGTGATGCCAGAAAAGCCAGGTGGGGGGGTGTAATCAAAACTGCCATCAAGATTATTTAGGGTCAGATCGCCTTGGGGTGTTGTTTGCAAAGTGATGGTGAGGGGGTCGCTGTTCGAGTCGATGTCATTATTTAGCAAGCCGGTAGTGGTCATGACAGTCAGCGGTGTGTCTATCGCGGTGCGGTATAGGTCGTCGCGGGCGATGGGGGGGAATTGCTGGTCATTTTCATAGGCGCCGATGTCGCAGAAGGTGAATTGAGGCCGTGAGACACTGCGTTGATCACGACCAGTACAGTTATCGGGCGGAATTTGGTTGAGGGCAGGACTACCATTTTGTAAGGCATAGGTGAGGGTTTCACCCCCATTGTCAGCTAAAGGTTTTAATAAGGGATCTGTATTTATTAAATCACCGATACCATTGAGGCCACAACTGTCAGCGGATTCAAGATTGTACTCAGTAGAAGTAATAGGGATATTACAATTGTTCCTGCCGTTAGCCACAATCGTAGCTTGGAAGGAAAAAAGATTGTTATTGTTATCGTTGATATAGATAGCATACCCATTTGAGCCTGTGGTGTTATTAACAATGGTAGAGTAAAAAGGACTGGCATAACTATTGTTGCCAATAAGGGCAATAGCTCCCCCATTAATAGCCGCCGTGTTATGCGTTATTGTGCTACGTTGAATATCAGCGCGATAATTATCTCCTGCCCCGACAGCCCCACCATAAAGGGCGTTGTTGTTGATAACGATTGATTGGTAGATAACTGAGGTGCCATCACTCCCTTCACCAAATAAAGCGCCACCTGTATCGAGGGCACTATTATTGGCTAGGGTGGTATATCTTATAATTAAAAAGCCCTCATCGTTATAGACACCACCCCCATTTAGAGCTATATTGTCGGTAACTAGGCTATTGTCCACGATCAAGGCATAGGAAGTGGTTTTATTGTAGATCCCCCCCCCATTTGGTGTCAACCCAGCTTGCCTAGCATCACCGCCACGGAGGGTGAACATTTTGATGAAGGTAACGGCAGTTGTGTCTGTCACAAAAAGCACACGGCCACCCCCTTCCGCATCCAAAATGGTCTCATAGATTGTAGGATCGGGTGTGCCTAACCAGTTGGTATGGGTATAGCCCCCTTGTAAGGTGAGCGCTTGGCTGATGTAAACGGTTTGGGTGACGCCAGCCACCATCTGCACGCCAGCACAGCGGCCGGCGACTTTGATGAGGGGGGTGGTTGTCATGATATCATTAATTGCTAACTGAATGGCATCGGCATTGGTACTGCTGTAATCGGTGATGTTATCGCCGGTGGTTTCGACGAAGCAGGTGGGGGGGAGGGTCTCAGACATTTGGTGGCGATTTTTGGCGGTGGTGAATGATGGTGCGGAAACGTCTGAGGCGTGGAGAGAGATGGGAGGGGTGGCGGTGTGCCCAATATGGAAAGTACCGAAGAAAAGGGTAATTAATAAAAGGGTCGGGAATAGGATTTCTAATTTTTTTGAATGTAGGGACATCATGACGACCTTGATTGATTATAGGGTGGGTATTTGGGTATGGTTTAGCTTCTCTTCTTAATTATAATCGAGGGGGAATAAAAATAAAGTATTATTGTTGTTATGATCAAGACAGTTGTCCTATTATACCCATTGACAATTAGTAAAGGGGTTCTATCATAGAAGTAAGTATTTATTTTGAAGAGAGTCTCTGTTTTATGGGCATAAGTGTATTAAACTAAATAAATTCGACATTTGATTTTGAAAATATACCATTTAATAGGTTGAGGTTGTTCGATCAAAAGTGTGACATATTTTAGTTAAACAATTTAAAGGATACGTTGAATAATGAAGAAAACAAACCGTTTTTATGTCGTTTGGTCTGTTTTGATATTATTTATGGCTGTTGGTGTGCTGTGGACGCCAACAAGTGCGGCGGAGGAGGAGACGGCGGCCGAGGCGGTGGCGGTGGCGTGGCAACGGGCGACTGATAGTGACAGGTATCAGTACCGTTCTCAAATTGAGCAAACAACTTATCCTGTACCTAGTTTGCGTCATGCGGGGCAACAAGCGGAGCGTGATACGTTGGCCTTGGAGGGTCAAGTTGAGCCAGCTAGTGAACAGATGGAGATGACATTATGGATGGATGGGTCGTTTGCGCCGGAACGGGGGATGGCGGTGCGGATTCAGAATGGTAAAGCGGAGGGGCGTATGGGTGAGGGTGAGTGGCAGTCGATTGAGAATGTGGGTGATCTGTTTGCACCAGGGGGGGATCCGCTTAGTTTCTTAGCGGGAGCGGATAATATTGTTTTGTTGGGCGCGGAAACACGGGCGTTTGCTGAGGGTGTTCAGTTAACGTATCATCGGTATCGGTTTGATTTGAATGGACCCGCTTTTGCACGTTATTTGCAGAAGAAAATGCAAGCGGATATGGTGGCTGAGATTGGTTTTGATCCCGGTTTGCAATTTGATATGAATTCGGTTTATGCGCGTTTGGAGGGGAACGGTGAGGTTTGGTTGACGGCGAATGGGTTGCCGGCACGGTTATTGATTGATATGGAATTGCCAGCACAGGGGGCGGATGGCCGAGTGGTGGCTCATTTGAAGACGGATTATTTTGATTATCGTTGGCCGGGAGGGGGAGTTGTGTCGGAGGGTGTGGGGAGTTTCGGGGAGATGGTGGTGGCCGTGGGGTTGGCTATGCGCCAACAGATGCCGACTGTTTTCGGGGTAATGGTGCTGATTGGTTTGGGGGTGTTGTTGGTGTCGTATTGGCAATCGTCCCATTTTTATGCGGTGGTGGCGGTGGCGGTTATTATGTCCATGTTGTTGACACCCTTATTGGAGGGATATCAGGTGTACGGGTATTGGTCGGAGCGGGATGAGGGGGAGGTGGCGTTAGCGGCGCGAACAGAGCGGGTTGAAGCGATGGATGAGATGCGGGCGGCGCAGAAAGAGACGGTGGATCCGCATCAAGATCCGCTGGCGGCGCCGTTAGATTTTTCAGGCAAAGCGGGGCAAAATAGTTCGCAGAATAATGGGGCGGAGACAGGTTTTGTCCGGCCTAATTTGGTGGTGGATTTGACGGATACGGATGGGGATGGGTTGACGGATGCGGATGAGGCCGAGTGGCGGACTTGTCCCAGTAACGCTTCATCCGATCCAGCATGTGACGGCGTGGTCGATGCGGCTGACACGGATGGGGATGGTATTAAGGATGGGGTGGAAGCGCATCAATTAACGACCTTGCCTAGTCGTTGGGATACAGATGGGGATTCGATTACGGACACATTGGAAATTAACGGATTCTTTTACAATGGTAAACAGTGGTATTTGAACCCACAGGAAGCGGATAGTAATAAAGATGGTTTAATTGATGCGGATGAATGCCCTAATTGGACCAAGCTTAATCCCGATATTTTTGATCCGGGGGCACCATGTCCCGACAGTGATGGTGATGGGACGCCTGATGTTTGGGATGATGATAATGATAATGATGGGGTCATTGATGGGGTTGATATTTCACCAAATAGTAAAAGTGATGAGATTTATAATGGGACGGATGCACCTTTTGCCTTATCCGTTGATAATTTGGCGGTTGATAAGCCGGTTTATGTTGATTTGCATTTCCGGCCGACAGATGCCAAACATTTGACCTTTATTGGTAATGTTTTGGATTGGCCAGGGGGAGATGTGCAAGGGCAGATTCAGCGGGAATTGGATACCACTTTTGCTAATAGTATCAACCCAGAGTTGCGCAGTAATGAGGCTAATGCTGGCTATGGTGATATTCGTTTGGTGCCGTTGATGGAAGTTTTTATTCCATATACGCCGGGGCATTATGGGAATTTGCCAGTTAAGCCTGCTTATCAGGGGGTGGCGCGTACGTTAGAGATGTCGTTAGATTGGTTGGATGAGAGCAAATTACGGCCGTATGGTATTTCGGTGCGGGAGGCGGCGGATGGGTCGGGGGATTTGTATATGTATTTGCCGTTGTCATTGGTGGCGGATGATACGGGTGGGGGGCGGGTGGCGTTTAGTACGCATATGTTGTATTGGCCGAGTCAAGGGTCTTGGGGGTCGGCGCATGAACATCGGGTTTCGTGGATGGTACAGATGCTGACGGACAGCTGTGTGGCGACCAATGGGAATGGTGATTGTACGCAATATACGGAAGAGTTGGATATTATTCATGTTTATGAGGAAGAGTGGTATTTGACGGGGCTTTCGGTTAGTGAGGAGCATGGTACAGAATTGATGATTTTGTATGAAGACCCAGCGCAAGATGCTGATTTGAGTCAAGATCATGATATTTGGGCCGCTTCTTGGAATTTAGCGAACATTTTTTTACGGGGAAGGGATTGTGACACAGTTGTGGCGGCGCAATGTCAGGGGGATGGGCAACGGGATGTGACTTTGGCGAATATGAATGCCTCAATTAATAGTTGGTCGGGGGGGGCGGATGTGTTCGAAGCCAGTCCGACTTTTAGTTATGATCATGTTGATTTTCTAACTCATGTGATGATGACGGAAACGGTTCGTTTGTTAGATGCGGAATTTACACCTTATGCGACGCAGACAGATCCGACATTGTTGATGGCGCGTGAAGATCAATCTCGTCGTCATAATGTGAATCATATGACGATGAGTAGCCCGTTGACGGTTGATATGGATCCAACGAATGTGCCTAAAATCACCCGTGCTTTCTTGAATTGGGGAACCTATGATTATGTGGCTGGGGAGTGGCAATTGTATAATAATCGGCAAAATATGGAGCGACTTAAGCAACAGTTAAGCCAGATTTCTTATTTCCAACCGGCAGATAGTAGTGAGGAGAGTCAGTTTGAGGCGCAGGGCAAATTATTGTGGGCGCAAATGTATTATGCGAACTTGATGCAAGGCATTTCCCATGTTGTTTTGGCCGATGATGCGCTCTTTTGGTCACCAACGGATGAAATTGTTACCGAAATTACATATGGTGATGAATGGCCGACCTCGACTTTTATCGGAGCTGCTTTTATTGCCGAGGCTTGGGCGACAGTGCTGTCGGCGGCGTTGCCAAATATATTGGCGAATGGCAAGATTTTTCCTAATCTGGGGCGTAGTTTTGCCGGTAATGTATCGATTACCAAATATTTGCGACGGCATATTCCTGGTGGGCAGACGTTCAACAATGTTTTTATTGGGGGGACAGCGGTGGTCGCTTGGGTTGGGTTGGGCTTGCTCATTGCTGGTATGGCCACGGGGAATGATTCCTTGATTACGACGGGTGAAATTATTTTAAATGCATTGACGATTGTGGTAGTGGTGGTGGTGGCTGTTAACCTAGCGATTGGTTTGGCGGCGGCAACGGGGACGACAGTTGCTTTTTCTCTGGCGCAGATGTCAAATGTTAGCCGTGCTAATCAGGTGTTTACGGGGGTGACATTTATTGTAACGGTTGTGGTTATTTGGGGGATGTTTATTGTGACGGGGATGACGACGGGACTGTTTAATGATACAAGGTCACTTGATTACAAATTGGCCTTGGCCTATACCATTGCCTCAACGATTGTGGCCTTTATCTTTTTGATTATAGCCAATATCCCGGTTATTGGTAATTTTATCGTGCTAGCTATTTGGTTGACGGATGCGTTACTTTATTTTATTTGTGATTGCAAAGGGGTACAGGCGTATATGACGGAAGCGATCGCTAACTTTATTTTTGATGTGGATGTGTTAATTAAAAATTTGACCTCATCTGATCGTTTGCAGGTGAATTTTGAGGAATTTGCATTGAGTGATCCGTTGCTAGGTTTTGTGGAGGCGAATGGACTTAGGGTCACGTTAGGGGTTACCAACACGATAGAGTATCGGAGTGATTTTAGTAATAGCGAGGCGAAATCAGCTGTTTTCCGCTATTGGTTACAACAACAAGCCATGGATCGGCATGAAGATTTGGGTCGTAATGATATGCGTGGCGATTGGTCAAGTCAGCCTGGTCGTTTCTTGCAAACAACAGCGAACGCTCCTCAACAAGGGGCTGATATTCCCTTTGCTTCAGTGGGGACGGGGATTAATCGGGATTTCGGCGACAAATTATATTTAACAGAATCTTTTGTGGCTCCTTATAAAGGGTGTTGGGAACTGATTTGGGAAATTGAATGTACTTGGTATGAACAGAAGGATTCTATCCATATGGAGATGGGGTCTTATGTTGTATTTGATATTTTGCCGAATACGTTAACTGAGTTTTGGAGTGGGGGATGGACGCCAGCTAATGGTTTGCCATTTGGTAACAATATTGATTATGATAATGATGGTTTAACACGTAGAGTTGATGCGAGTGATATAGCTTGGGATAGTGATGGGGATGGTTTAGGGGATTTCTTTGAATTGAGCCAAGGGACAAATATGTTGTCAGCTGATAATGATGGGGATGGGCTGACAGATGCGCAAGAATTACGCTATAACCTTGACCCTAACGATGCTGATATGGATAATGATGGGTTTAGTGACAAGCAAGAGTGGGAAGGGTGGCGTATTATTTATGATTATGATAGTGGTGGGAATCCACTTTATACGCAAGTGTGGCCGAGTCCTTACGATGCGGATAGTGATGAAGATGGTTTGACGGATAGAGAAGAATATTATTATGGGTTGAATCCTTGGTACGCGAATGGGGAAGATGAGATTCTTGATACGATTCAATTTGAGGCGGGGGCACCGGTAGAGGTGGCGTCGCCGGCGGTTTTATTGCGGTTTGAAGCACCAGCTAATGCTACTGTTTTTATTGATTCGGCGGGGCAGGATGATTTGGGGAGTTGTGTGGCTGGGCGTTGCCCGCAAACGGCCGTTCTCGGCCGCTACGGCTACGGCCTTGATTTTGATGGGATTGATGATTATGTTGAGGCTCCTTATGTTGTTAATCCTAGTGGAAGCAATTTCACGGCCGCCCTCTGGTTCAAAATCGATAACACGACTGAAAATCAACTCTTATTGGCACAAAGTAACGGTAGTGGCACGGGCCGGGCTTGGTTATATGTTAATAGTGGTACGGGGCAATTGGCAACGACACTTGGTGGGTCTACTTTAACTGGTGGTTCGGTTGTCGCTTTTGATGAGTGGCATCATGCGGCCGTGAGTTATAATGGGAGCACATTGAACCTTTACTTAAATGGCAGTTTGGTGGCTAGCAATAACCGTTCCTTGGAGAGTAGTACGGGCGTGATGTATCTCGGCAACAATTCCTTGTTGACCAATGCTTATGATGGGCAGTTAGATGAGTTTGTGTTATATGATTATACGTTAACAACGAGTGCCGTGGCTGATTTGGTTAATGCTCATTATAACGTCACCGATTTGATTGTAACCCCTGGTGATACCGTCCAAGCGACGATGCAAATTAGCAATACCAACTCCGCTTGGCCAGCGCAAGCGACTTATTATGCACAAACGGATGAAAACTTTGTTCGCTATGTTGAGGGGCCACCATCTGCTCAGCTTCGTTTGGATGAAGCGGCCGGTAGTAGTAGTTTTGCTATTGATTACTTGGGAGGCAATGCGGGTTGTTATAATCAATGTCCAACGGCAGGGGTGGCGGGGGCGGTGGGGACGGCCGTGGCCTTTGATGGTGGCGATGGCATTAATTTTGATGCTGTTTTAAACAACTGGTCAGGTAATGGTTTTACCATTGGTGGTTGGTTCCGCATTGACAGTGGTGTTAACAATGATCCGCAAACTATTTTTGCCTTAACAAAGTCTGGTGGTTCAGGTCTTAGCTCTATTCATGAATGGGTACGTTATTACCCGCAATATAACGAAGTAGTCATATTAGGGACGGCGACTACTTGGAGTGGTAACGTGTCTCGTGACCAATGGCATCATTTGATGATAGCGATTGATACGGCGAGTAAGACACGTTTTGTTTATTTTAATGGGCAATTGGTAACAACGGGCCTTTATGGTGAGCCGGGTTGGCAAGCTAACGGCGGGCCTGTTAATAACGGCCGTTTGCGACTTGGTACGCTTCCTAATGGGGTGATGAGTGGCTACACGGGCTTCAAAGGGCAATTAGATGATTTCTTCGTCTATAATCGTTTGTTGAGCGAAGGTGATGTACAAGCTTTATTAAATGATGAGCCTTTGTATGTACCCGTGCAGTTGCCGATTGATTCTTATGCGATTCCGACGCAGGACAGTGTCTCTATTGAGCAAAGCTTGACGATACCACCAGATCACACCTCTACATCATTTATTTGGCAACAGATCGCGGAAGCGGCATTAAATGTTGATGACCCTTATCGGGTGGTGATGGAGCCGGTCGTTCGAGTTCATTTTGATGAACGGCCTAATCCTTGGCCTAATTATAATGGGCCGGGCTGGGAATTAAATGTGTATACCAAAGACAGTTTAAGTGGCACAGGGGCGCAGACTGTACGCTGTATTGATAGTTGCCCATTAGTGTCGGGTATAGCTGGCTTGGCATTGGAAGTTGATGGGGTTGATACGTGGGTGCGTTTGTTGGAATTGCCCTTAGGAAATGCTGGCTGGACTGTTTCGAGTTGGATTTATCCAACGCATACGGATAATACGATCCGGCCTATTTTTGGTAAACGATGGGATGGGAATTTACAGGGAGGCCCATCGCTGTATATAACCGCTGATGATAAGTTAGGGTTTGCTTTTCATGATGGTACTATTTGGAATACAAACTATACGCCCGGTGGCTCTATTCCACGTAATGAGTGGAGTCATGTGGCTGTAACGTATGATGGTAGTGGGAATTATCAAACCTATCTGAACGGGTTGCCAGTTGGCGACGATACCGCTATTCAAGGGTTAACCCCTAGTTTACAAGGTGATCTTAATATTGGTTATATTGATTCTAGTTATCTTGTATTTGAGGGTTTGATCGATAATTTTACGGCTTATTCAGTTGGTTTAGATGCCAATCAGGTTGCGGGTATTGGCAGTTGGCAAGATTTAGCTTTGCATTTGCATTATACTTTTGATGAACCACCCGGAAGTAATGTTTTGCTCGATAATGGTGGTGTTTTTGGTGATGGTAGTTGTAGCAACTGTCCTTTGCTGGGTATTCGTGGTGTTTCCAACCGTGCTGGTTATTTTGAAGGGAATGATTTGATTAGCTCCACTGATATTCCAGCTTATTGGGGCTGGGAGACGGGTAAAGCCGAAGATTTTGCCATTGTCGGCTGGATTCAGGTTGAGAGAGGGCGGATTATGGAAAATAGAAGTGCCTATAAACCTTTCCGTCTGTGGACAAACCGTTTAGATTCTGGTTGGGATTTTGATAGGAATGCTTATGGTCGATTGTATCCGTTTTCGTCGCCACCAGTGGCTGAGTGGGCTCATTTGGTGGTGACGCATGATGCCAGTGGTTCTGAGGATGGCATTTATATCAATGGGGTGGAAGTTTTGGATTTAATGGCAACGACTCCAGATGAAGCGAATGGTACAAACCCGCTCCAAATTGGGCAAGGCTTAGTTGGTTATATTGATGATTTGCGTCTGTATAATCGTCCTTTTACGGCGAGTGATGTGCAATCGGATTATGATACCAGTGTGCCTCAGTTACAAATCGAGTTTGAAGAGGAGAGTGAGACCACGACCTTTGCTGATAGCTCACGTAATAGATATGTGGGCACGATTAATGATGTGATTCCTGGGGTTAATGGGCGGATTGGCCGAGCAGGCACTTTTTCAGGGACAGGTTATGTTGATATGGGGGTTGTGCCGGAAGTGACGGGTTTGGCAAATGATTTCACGATTATGGCTTGGGTACGGCCTGATGATTTGGGCCAGAGTCAATATATTATTGCCTCAGATCGGAGTAATACGGGGGGGAATGGCTGGGGCTTTTACATGACTGGTGCTGGCCGCTTAGGTTTCCTTACGTATGGTGTCAGTTCGAATAGCCATGTGACCTCGGATCCGGTGGTCACGGCCGACCGGTGGCAACATGTCGCTCTAACCATGGATCGAAGTAATACCGTTTATTTTTATGTTGATGGCGTGTTGGTACACACCTCCGCTGGGGATGCGGCCATTGCCAATTTGGACGACCCTTTAATGATTGGCCGTTATGTTGGTGCTAACGGCGTGCCAGACTATTATTTTGATGGCCAAATAGATGATCTCTTTTTCTATAATCGGTCTTTGTCGTCTGTTGAGGTGGACAGTGCTTATATTAATCAATTCCGTTGGTTCCGGCGGCAACAGAATACGTATTTGATGGTCGATAATGATGTGCCCACGATCACGTTATTTACGGATGACTCGTACTGGGCCAATGCGTATACGCAATTGGTTGTGGGTACGGAAGATGCGACGTCAGCGGTGTGGAGCTTTGAGTTTGGCTTGCAAGAGCCTGGGGCTAGTAGTTTGCGTTGGCAAAGTGCGGCTCCTTGTGCCGATGCGGTACCGGGCCGTGTTTGGTGTCCCGCTTTTGACCCAGCGGAGTGGGGAGGAGAAGGGAAATATCAGCTTCAATTCCGGGCGGTTGATGCGGTGGGGAATGAAACATTGAGCCCGATTTACACCCTTTTTGTTGATGATACGCCACCAGTTGTGAGCACAGCCTACAATGGTGATTGGCGGCCTATGTCGGCCAGTTCGCTGACACCTTTGCGCTGGTCGTTGAACTTGAGTGGTACGGTTAATGATCCTGGGATTGGAGCTGATGCGGGTAGTGGGGTGGATGAAACAACGGTCTTGGTTAGTTTGGTTGATGCGCAGGGGCGTATTTTGGGTGATGGGCCGCAATTGGCGACGGTGACAGGCAGTAATTGGTCTGTTGATTATGATGTTCAGGGGGAACGGCCATCGGGCAGTTATGATTTACATTTGGTGGCGACGGATAATGTGGGTAATGAGATTAATACAGCGGCGGCTTTGAATGTGCGGGGGGCGGCGGTTGCCCCGCTAGGTTCGTTGCAATTGGATGAGCATCCGCCGACAGTGCATGTGGATCCGTATAGTTTGCCGGGGTATGTGATTACGCAAACGACGGTTGTGTCGGGGGTGATCGTGGATACGCCTGATTGGGGTGGGCAGATTTTGGCGTATCATTTTGAAGAGTCGATTGGAGCCACGGCCTTTACTGATTATAGTCAAGGGGGTCATGATGGAAGTTGTATTAACTGTCCAGCAACGGCAATGGGCGTTTTTGGACAAGGGTTACAGTTTGCTGGGGGGAATGATCTGGTATCTGTGCCCCATGTCCTTGATCCAATCACGTCGACTTTCACGGCCGCCCTTTGGTTCAATGTCAACGATTTAAACCAAGATCATACCATGTTGCAACAAGAAGATGGGACGGGAATCGGCCGCAGTTGGCTGTATGTCTATAATAATGGCGAACTTTCCACCTATTTAGGGGGCAGTCGCCTTGGTGGTGGTCAAGTGACGCCGGGTGTTTGGCATCATGGGGCGGTTGTTTATGATGGGATAACCTTGCGTCTTTATTTAGATGGTGTTTTGGTGGCCACGCGTTCTGGGCCGCTAGAGTCGAGTGATGGTCAAATGCGGCTTGGTTTGAATAAATCGGATGGGACGCCATTGGTGGGTTTGTTGGATGAGGTTAGTATTTGGGAACGGCCGTTATCCGAGCAAGAAATTCACGCTTTGGCCCAGAAAGATGTGAGTGGGGTTGAACAAACCTATATCAATTTGCGGCCTAGTTTTACTCAGCCAGAAAATCCACTTGTTTATTTGCCGTTTGGGGATAAACCAGATACGGCTGGGTGGTATAACGATGGCTTGGAGTCATTGACGGCTACTTGTGTGCAAGCAGATAGCTGTCCATTGGTTGTTGATGGTATTGTGGGGCAAGGGGCTCATTTTGATACGGATGAGCAACGGATATCAATTGCTGATGAAGGTGATCTGCTTGATTTTAGGCCGGATCAAGATTTCACGATAGCTTTATGGGCTTTGGTGGATGATGTGGCCGTGTCTACGCATATCCAGGCGTTTCTTTTTGCCAAGTTTGGGACTAGTAATGTGCCTTATGGTATGTATTATCATACGTATGGTGTTAATGAAGGGCATTTAGGTATGTGGCGTTATGATGGTGTTACTTCGTCACAAATGGGATCAAGTCAGCCCATTAATGATGGTCAATATCATCATCTTGTATTTATGAAACGGGGTGAAATGCTTTATTTTTACCTTGATGGCCAACTTGATAATATGACCCCAGACTTAAGTACGCAGATTAATGATTCACCTTATGGATTGTCTATCAGTTTTAATAACGATAATAATAATTTCCGTGGTTATATGGATGAGTTCTATGTGTTTGATCGTGCTTTAGGGGATAATGAAATTAGTGCCTTATTCAGTCAACAACCTGGTTTACCGATGATGACTAATTCGGCGGCAGCGACATCTAATTGGCAATATACCATTGCCGAGGGGTGGGAAGATTTCTATCAAATCGATATGTGGGGGACGGATATGTATAGTAATAGTAGCCATTTGCAGACGATATGGCGGGGGATTGTGGATACGCGAGCGCCACGAATTCAGTTCGCGGGAGAACATCTTGGCTATGGGCCGTCGGCGCAGACAGAATTTAGTTACAAGATTGATGATCTGTTTTTGGATAGCACCACGATTACGCATCCGTGTGCGGATGCTGATTTGCGTTATGATTATTATCCTGAACCGGTTTCATTGCGGGGGGCCACGGCCACCTGCCGTCTGCCTGGGCATCAAACGGGGACGTTTACGGTTTCTGCTTGTGACCAATATAATCATTGCACGACGGAGACAGTTGTATTAAACTCATCGGCACCGGTGGATGTGATTAATATCTTGACACCAGCGCCACAAACGATGTTTAATGCTACTGACCCCATTTTGATTGATGGCGGGGCTTATGTGTTTGACAGTTTGGGAATCAATAAAGTTGAGATATTTGTGAATGGTATTTTGCTTGAATCGATTAAAGGGGATGATTTTGATGGGCTGTGGGAAACAACGTGGACACCGACGCAGTTAGGTGAGACCGCGACGATTGTGGCGGTGATGACGACAGGAAGCGGGAATATTTTATCGGATACGATTCAGATTGGGATTTGGCCGCCAGCTATTCCGCCGCAGCTTTCGATTGCGATTAGTGATACGGCCGATATCGATCTTAATTGGACATTGGATGAAGCGAATTGCACCTATGCCATTTACGAAAGTGATGCGCCGTATGGGCAAGGGAATCCACGTGTTTGGGGTTTAAGTAACAATGTGGCTGCTTATCTTTATCCCAATGAAGTGGCTGATGGTGAAAATCGTTATTATATGGTTGAAGCGTATGGTTGTGGTGGGCAAACGGCCGTTTCTAATCAGGTTGGAAAGTTTGAGGTGCCCTTATATCGATGATTTTATAAGGGTGTGTTGGGGAGCAATTATATATGGAGAGGATCGTGAAACGAAGAGAATTCTTGAAATTGTTGGTGGCACGGTTGACATTAGCGGGCATGGGTATTCCGTTATTAGCGGGTTGTGATGAAGAAGGTGGGGAGGAAGGGTATGGTGAGGGGGAGTCGGTGATTGTGGTGGGGGGGGGGATGGCGGGGTTGAGTGCGGCACGGCGGTTGCATGATGCGGGGTATGCGGTGACAGTGCTAGAAGGAAGAGATCGGCTGGGGGGGCGGATTCATACGAGCCGGATGTGGTCAGATGTCCCGTTGGATTTAGGGGCGTCGTGGGTGCATGGGATTGATGATAATCCGTTGGTGGCATTGGCTGATGAAGTGGGGGCCGAGCGGGTGACAACTGATTATGATAATCATGTTGTTTATGATATGGATGGGGAGGAGTTAGATGATGAGACGCAAGATGAAATTGGGGAGATGGTGTCTGATTTACGGTACTTATTGATTGAATCCCAATTTTATGATGAGGATTATTCTTTAGCGGAAGCGGTGGCGGAGTATTTGGAAGAGGAGGAGTTAACAGCGACAGATAAGCGGTATATCAATTATTTTTTGAATAGTGTGGTTGAGCATGAGTTTGCGGCTGATGTGAGCGAATTGTCGACGCAAACTTTGGATGGTGGAGATGCTTTTGGTGGGGATGATATTATTTTTAAAGAGGGGTATGGGGTATTGATTGATTATTTAGCTGAAGGATTAAGAATTCAGTTGAATCAGATTGTGCATACAATTGCTTATGATGAGGATGATGGGGTGACGGTCGTGACGGATAAAGGGGAGTTTGAGGCGGATTATGTGATTGTTACGGTGCCATTGGGGGTGTTGAAAAAGGAGAAGATAAAATTTCAGCCGCCGTTGCCGACGGACAAACAAGAGGCGATTCATGGTTTAGGGATGGGCCTGCTGAATAAAGCGTATTTGCGTTTTACGCGCCGGTTTTGGCCGCAGGAGTATGAGTTGATGGGGTATATTGGGGGGACGAAGGGGCCGTGGGCGGAGTGGGTGAATATGTCTCATTATTTTGATAAGCCGATTTTGTTGGGTTTTAATGCGGCTACGTATGCACGTTCGTTAGAATCGTTGCGGGATGAGGCGATTGTAGGGGATGGGATGGATGTGTTGCGGACGATTTTTGGGACGGGGATTCCACAACCGGAGTCGTGGCAGATTACGCGGTGGGGGTTGGATCCGTTTAGTTTTGGGTCGTATTCGTTTCCGGCGGTGGGGACGGATGGGGAGACGCGGGAATCTTTAGCTGAAGCGGTGGCGGAGCGGCTGTTTTTTGCGGGGGAGGCGACGGCCGAGCATCAGGCAACGGTGCATGGGGCGTATATGTCGGGGCAGAGGGTGGCGGAGGAGATTATGGATTTATAGTTGGTATGGAGGTGGTGTGCTTTTACAGTACACCACCTGGGATGGTTCAGAAATCGGTTGACAAATTAGGTCAAAAGAAGAACCATCCAGGACCTTAAAAACAGAAGAATTTGCGAGAGCCAATCCAATTGAGGATGATTGAAGTGACCAAACTGAAATCATAAGCAAAAGGAAAGGCTCTACATGGCTAAGTATCACGTATCAACCCTAGATTTGTCAACTCGAATTGAAA
>DATHYN010000348.1:0-4957 GCA_035459145.1 Anaerolineae bacterium
GGGCTTATTTACGTTGGGTTGGGGATATGGTTTCGTTGCAATCGCTCATGCGAAGAAGGGGGTGCTGTAAGAATTTGTATGAATGGGGAGGTTCGATCGCGTTAAACGAGTGTTGCAATCGCTCATGCGAAGAAGGGGGTGCTGTAAGTAAAAAAATCTACGGCTAAAATTCAAAAGAACAAAGTTGCAATCGCTCATGCGAAGAAGGGGGTGCTGTAAGGTTTTATATGATCCTGAGCGCACCACTGGCGTCCGTGTTGCAATCGCTCATGCGAAGAAGGGGGTGCTGTAAGCAGGCAGAGGGTCTTGGCGACCTTGTGAACGGTACTGTTGTTGCAATCGCTCATGCGAAGAAGGGGGTGCTGTAAGTCCGGCTTTCCACCGAATCTACGTGCTTAGACAGTTGCAATCGCTCATGCGAAGAAGGGGGTGCTGTAAGTCTAAAGTTTTTTGGAAGATAAGGTTAAACTATACGCCGGTTGCAATCGCTCATGCGAAGAAGGGGGTGCTGTAAGAAATAAGTTCATTATTGTTTGCTGTTGGTTTGATTATTAGTTGCAATCGCTCATGCGAAGAAGGGGGTGCTGTAAGAGGAGGAATCTTCCCAGAGGGAGATCCTCCAGCCGGATATTTCAGTTGCAATCGCTCATGCGAAGAAGGGGGTGCTGTAAGGGCAGTTATCCACAGTGGGTAAATCACACATAAAAAAACCTCTAAGGCGTGTGTTTTAGGATTGACCATTGACTTAATTTACAAGAAATTGATTATTTTAGGGTTAAACACCCCACCAAAAACCGTTTTCCGAGGGTCATGCTCAACAGATTGCAAAACCCCCGTTTTCTCATCTTATTTTAAGGTTTGCTTTTGATCTCGAACTCACCCAATCATGCTCAATCGTGCTCAATCATGCTCAATCACGTTTTCCGAGGTTCGCAGCCTATTTTATCACACTTGACAAAGTTGTAAAGACTGTTTTTCTTGTCTATACTTTTCTTTATCAACGCAAAAATCAACACTTCCATTTCGCAAATCCAAGCAATATTCAAGCAAAAACCGATTTGCGGCACAAAAAGGATAAATAACACTCCTCAACCCCTAGCCACCCAGCCCCCATCCCCCATTTCCCCCCCCCACTCACCAAATCCAGCTTGTTATTAACAAATTTCCATGTTATTCTCTTTACATCGATCCGGATGCTTAGACAGACTCAGCCCAAGGGGTATTGCAACTGTTTTTGCCATGTGTTTTAACCAATTCATAGCATGATGCTCAGACAGACTCAGCCCAAGGGGTATTGCAACTTAAAACGGAATGTCATCTTCTTGATAATCGGCGCCGCGATGCTCAGACAGACTCAGCCCAAGGGGTATTGCAACACTACGCTGGTGACATCGGTCATGATGGTGGCAATGATGCTCAGACAGACTCAGCCCAAGGGGTATTGCAACGCGTTACGAACGGCAACCGAACCACTCGAACGGGGATGCTCAGACAGACTCAGCCCAAGGGGTATTGCAACATCTCTGCGGCGTCCAAATACGGATTGCTACCGCTGATGCTCAGACAGACTCAGCCCAAGGGGTATTGCAACTTAAAATTGCCTTGTCACACGCCGACAGCACCAAGATGCTCAGACAGATTCAGCCCAAGGGGTATTGCAACTACTTAATTATAAACTTGTGCCACGGGTCCGACTTGATGCTCAGACAGATTCAGCCCAAGGGGTAGAGGTTTTTAGTAAACATAATAAAACGTGAATCGATCACGTTTTGGGCTTTACCAGAGGGGAATTAGGGGTGTGGGCTAGCAACTAAAAATTGATAGTTTTTGATGGTGACGAAAGTCCCCTTTTTGCCTATGGGAATTGTGGCAAGGGCAAGGTTGCTGTGTTATTTGGTTTGTTTTGATAATATGCTGAGTTTGGTCATTAATGAAGCCGGTGTGAGTGTTGTTAGGGTGTTGTTAGGGTAGATTTTTCGACTTCGTTCAATCCTTGTTTCAAGTGTAATGCTTGTATGGTGTGAAACGGATTGAACTGCGCTCGAAATGACATTGGGGAGTGGGGGTGAATTGTCGAAATCAGGGCTTGATTTAGAGGTGAGGTTTGTTAAAGGTGGGGCGGATTGAACTACGCTCAAAATGACATTGGGGAGTGGGGAGAATTGCTTTAGGTGTTGAGGGTATGGGCGGCGATGGCAGCGTTTGAGATTGTAAGCGGTGGCGTTTGTCTTGAGAAGTGGTTGGGGGCTGGTTTAGGCGGTGGTGAGGGCGCGCCAGAGGTCTTTGAGGGTGGGGCGGTGGCCGGCGAGGAGGGTTTGGGCGCGGAAGAGGCGGGTGACGAGGTTGATGATGATGGCGGTGGTGGCGAGGGCGATGAAGAGGGAGGCGAGCCATTGGAGGGGGGGGACGTCGGTGACGGTGAGGCGCATGGGCATGACGACGCCGGTGGTGAGGGGGAAGAAGCTCATAAAGAGGGCGAGGTTGCCGTTGGGGGCGGTGAGGAGGAGGGTGCCGAACCAGAGGGGGAGCATGGTGGGGAGGCTCATGAAGAAGGAGATGGCGGCGCTGTCGCGGGGGGTGGGGAGGATGGCGCCGATGCCGGCGTAGAGGCTGGCGTAGACGAGGTAACCGGCGAGGAAGTGGAGGACGATGAGGAGCCAGCTGGTGGGGGGGATGGGGGGGATGTCGATATCGCCGAGGGGGCCGTAGTCGCCGAGGACGAAGATGGCGAAGAAGGCCCAGACGGCCATCTGGACGAGGCCGACGCCGCCGAGGCCGAGGATTTTGCCGATGAGGAGGTGGCGGGGGGCGGTGGAGGAGATGAGGATTTCGAGGACGCGGTTTTCTTTTTCGGAGCCGAGGCCGTGGAGGAGGTAGCCGGCGGCGCCCATGGAGGTGATGTAGAAGAGCATGCTGACGGCGATGCCGAGGGCGAAGAGGGCTTCGACGTCGTTGCTGTTGGTGGAGCCGTCGGGGGCGAGGGTGAGTTGGTTGATTTGGTTGTCGGTGATGAGGCGGGTGGCGAGGTGGGTGTTGGTGACCCAGTTGGTGATGAGGAGGTCTTGGAGGAGTTGGAGTTCGGTGAAGTTGAAGTCGGCGTCGTTGCTGAAGTAGGTGATGCGGTCGGTGGCGGGGTCGAAGTCGGTGGGGATGAAGTAGAAGCCGCGGATGAGGTCTTGGTTGTAGGCGGTGGTGGCGTCGGTGGCGGAGTTGTAGCGGATGAAGTAGTTGTCGAAGTTGGGGGGGTAGGTGTTGATTTGGGGGGCGAGGGGGACGAGGCCGAGGGGGGTATCGGGGGGGATGATGGTGGTGGTGAAGCGGTCGACGATGAGATCGGTGTTGGAGCCTTCTTGGCGGCCGACGAGCCAGTCGAAGCCGAAGAGGGAGAGGAGGGAGAAGAGGGGGAAGATGATGAGGACGACTTGGGTTGAGCGCCGTTGGAGGGCGGTGGTGAATTCATAGATGGCGATGGTGGTAATTGCAGACATGGGAGGGATTATAGTCGGTTTTGGGGGGATTGGCGAGGGGGATTGGTGAAGGGGAGGTTTGTGGGATGGGACACGGATGGGGCTGATTGGAGGGATGGGATTGATTTTTTTGGTGGGGTTGGATTTGTTATTGTGAGTATGGTGTGGGGGGAAGGTTTGGTGGTTTTGACGCGGATTTTGGGGATTTTTTTTGTTGTGTGGTGGAGGAGGGGTTTTGGTGTAGGTGAGGTTTGGAGATTTTAACGCGGATTTTGGGGTTTGGACAGATTTTTTGGTGTTGGTGAGGTGAGGAGGGGTGTTTGGTGGGGAGGGTGTGTTGTGTTTGAGGTGGGGGTTGGTTTGATGATGTTTGGTGGTTTTGACGCGGATTTTGGGGATTTTGGGGATTTTTTTGGTTGTGTGGTGGAGGGGAGGTTTTGGTGTAGGTGAGATTTGGCGATATTGACGCGGATTTTGGGGATTGGACAGATTTTTTTGTGTTGGTGAAGTGAGAGGTGTTTTGTATGGGGTGAAGTTATGAGTGGATTCCCGCGTGCGCGAGAATGACGGTCAATGGCTCTTTCTCGATGGTGTCGCTTATCCAGTGGATTCCCGCGTGCGCGAGAATGACAGTTGTAGGGGGTTTGCTATTGTGGTTGTGTGTGGGGGGAGTGTTTGGTGGGTTTTGAACGCGGATTTTGGAGATTTTTTATTGATTTTAGGGGTAGGGGTATTGTGATTAGAGATGGTTTTGTTTTTGGGATTATTTGGGTTACAGTCTAGTGGTGGCAATAATGTAGTGGGGGGGAATGTATGAGGAGGTTATGGTGATGAGGTTGACATTTTTAGGGACGGCGGCGGCGAATGCGTTTCCGGAGCCGTTTTGTGGGTGTGATAATTGTGTGGCGGCGTGGGCCGAGGGGGGGCGGAGTTTGCGGCGGCGGACGGCGGCGTTGGTGAATGATGATTTGTTATTGGATTTGGGGCCGGACATCATGACGGCTTCGCATAGTCACGGAGTGTCGTTGGGGAAGGTGGGGTATTGTTTGTTGACGCATCCGCACGCGGATCATATGGATTTGTCCCATTTGCAGTCGCGGAGTCCGGGGTTTGGGACGGTGGGGGCGCCGTTGTTGCATCTGTATGCGTCGGCGGAGACGCTGACGCGGGCGGATCGGACGTTTCGGCGGGATTTAGCCGGGTTTGGGTTGTTGGATGGGATAGCGGAGGCGGAGTTGAATATGCGGGTGCATGAATTACGGCCATCGGAACGGGTGATGATTGGTGAGTATGAGGTGATTCCTCTGCGGGCGAATCATGCGCCTGGGTTGGGGGCGTTTTTGTATGCGATTCGGCGGGAGGGGAAGGCTATTTTTTATGGGACGGATACGGCGGCGTTGTTTGATGAGGTGTGGGCGGCGTTTAAGCGGTTTGAGTTGGTGTTTGATTTGGTGGTGTTAGATCAGACGTATGGGCCGGAGGAGGCGACG
>DATHYN010000349.1:0-1124 GCA_035459145.1 Anaerolineae bacterium
ACCCCCTCTAAACCGGCCGTCGGCTCAATCTGGGCCACCATCTCCCCTTTACCCGCCCCCATAAAGCCCCATTCCTTCAATTCAACTTCTACCCCAACACCCATCTTCCCCCACGCTGGCCGCGCCACCTCGGCCATATAATGATACGACGGACTAAAGGGCACATGCGTCCCCCCCCGCAACACAATCTCACTCCGCTCCCCCGCCCACAACAACGGCCACAACACCGTCTGCAAAATCAACGTCACCGCCCCCGCCGACCGCCCCGTCGGTGCCGCCTTGCGCACATCAAACCGATAAGACCCACCCGCCACTTTCGTCTGTGGCTTAAAGGTCAACTGTTGCGAATCATAATAATCCCCCTCCATCTCCGCATCGCACAACGCCCCCGCCGCCCACACCCCCGTCAAATGTTGCGGCCGCAACCCCGGCTTGCTCCGCCCCGCCCGAATATTCTCCAACCGAAACGGCCGTCCCGTCAATACACTCAAACTCAAACAGGTCCGCAACACCTGCCCACCACCCTCCCCCTGACTACCATCAATAATTAACATATCTCATCCTTCCTCCCCCATCACATCAATACCTTCAACCACTATAACATAAATAACCCAGAACGCTGTCATTCCTGCGCAGATGCTGTCCGTTTTTCTTATGTCAACAACCATTTACAGTCCGATCAGGGCTGTCATCCTCGCGAAAGCGGGGATCCACTCCTAAAATCACCTTTATTTCGGCTTCGTTCTCCGCAAATCCCATCGTCCTTTAAAAGTATACCGCCAAAACCACCCAAAATGTACCTTAATTGACCAAAGAATACGTTTCCCTTCAACAAAAAACCTAACACTATCTAAAAAATCAGTCCAATCTCTCCAATCCGTCCAATCAGTGTCCCATTTAACGGCCTCACTGTCACTCACGGCATCTCCCCCACATATTGCGCCCTCGGCCGAATCATCCCCCCCGCCTCATACTGCTCCAACGCCTGCCCAATCCATCCCATCGTCCGCCCCAAAGCAAACAACGTCAACCCACTCCCCGCCGGCAACCCTAACCCGCGCGCGACCGCCGCCAACCCCACATCCAACGTCGGCCGCCCCCCAATCAACGTCTCCGCCGCCGTC
>DATHYN010000350.1:0-36565 GCA_035459145.1 Anaerolineae bacterium
CTATTTCCGGGGCGGGCAGGTGTGTTGGAAGAGGAAGCGTGGGTGGTGGGGGTGGAGGGGGCGCCGAAGGCGCCGCCGGTGCGGTTGACGATGACCTTGCCTTTATTACGGCAGGGACGACAGATTGTAATGATGGTCACAGGGGAGGCCAAAAAAGAGGCTGTTTTCGAAACCCTTTTAGGTGAAAATGATGTGAGTCGGTACCCATTACAGGGAATTGAAGGGGGTGAGGGCGAGGTCAGATGGTTATTAGATGAAGGGGCAGCGGCATTGTTATTAAATAGCAGTTGATTTATTGCTAGAAATAGGTCAGAATATAAGTGTGTGCTTTATTTTGATATTAGGAAGAGGTTGGTTATGAATCCATATGGTGTGCCGGAAATTGATGTGATGCGGGTAGCAGAGATGAAAGATGCGGGCGAGCCGTTTATTTTGTTGGATGTGCGTGAGCCGATGGAGTTACAGAGGGCAAATTTAGGTGATACTGTTTTGTTAGCGCCATTAAGTCGTTTAGCGCGTGAGCAGGAGGCGGCGTTGCCGTCAGAGTTAAATGAGAACAAAGAGCAAAAAATAGTTGTTTTTTGCCATCATGGTATGCGAAGTGCGCAAGTAACTGCTTGGTTGCAACAAAATGGGTGGACAAATGTGTTTAACATGAGTGGTGGTATTGATGCTTATGCACGGCAAGTCGATATAAGTATTGGGGTATATTAGTTTTGGCGTGGTTTGTGCTATGATGGTGTAAGATTTTAAATGCCATTGATATGTTGTTTAGGGGACATTTACCTTGCTTATCCATTCTCTTAATTCTTGGTGAGTGCGTTCAGCAATTTGTTGTAAATGTTGACATTGCTGTTTCATTTGTAACCAATCATTTGCTAGTAGATACTGTTTTAAGCGTTCGGTACCATCTAACAAGGCGACGGCGCCCATGCCGGTAGCGCTATTGGCGAGGGCATCGTTATTATTTGTAATATTATCGGTTTGATGTTGATCGATAGCGTCTGTGATTTGCGTTAAGTATGAAGTGACTTCAGCTTCGAAACTATTGATGAGTAGGGGGACGGTGTTGGCGGCGGCGGGGCCGAGCATTGTGTACAAATTATTGATGATATTGGTGTCCGTAAATGTTTGTAGGTGAGTCCAATATGGCCGTTCAGTAATCTCAGATTGGGTTGTATCTTGGTGATGTTTTTGCCAAGCTTGTTGTAAATTCACTTTTAGTTCTTGGATGTCAAAGGGCTTGGTAATAAAAGCATCCATGCCAGCATTAAAGCTTTTGCGTTTATCATCAGGCGTTGCATTGGCGGTGACGGCGATAATATATGGTTGTTCTTCAATGGGGAATTGTTGACGAATTTGTTTGGTAGCTGACCAACCATCTAGGATGGGCATTTGAATATCCATCAAGATAACATCGAAGCTATTTTGGTTCATTTGGTCAAGGGCATCTTGGCCGTTATTAGCGAGGGTGGCTGTGTAGCCAAAGCGTTTAAGGGTTAAAGCGCCTAAGCGTTGGTTGACTTTGTTGTCTTCGACGAGAAGAATGTTGAGGGGGTAGGATGTGGCCATGGTGGCGTCATAGAGGGATTTGGCCGAGGGTGAAGCGGTATTTGCGGGTTGCTTTGTGAACAAAGTGGTGATGAGTTGGTGAAAGTTATTGGTTTTGATTGGTTTGGTGAGGGAAGCGATAAACAGGTCGCGGTGGCGCAGGGAGCTGGTTTCGCTGAGGGTGGAAACGAGAACAAGGGGGAGATCGGGGTTGTGGTCTTTGTTAATGGCGGTGGCGAGTTCGACGCCATTCATGTTGGGCATATTCATATCGATGAAGACAGCATCAAAAGGGGCTGTATCTGTTTTGAGGATATGCAGGGCGGCCGAGCCTGAATTAGCTTCGACAGTATTGAGGCCAATGCGAGAGGCTAATTGGCGCAGAATGTGGCGACTGGTAATGCTATCATCGACGATAAGAACCCGTTTGTTATCGACATTTAGTTGTGGGATTCGATTTTTATTGGTTTGAGTAGATTGTTGTAATAAAATGGTGAAGTTAAAAGTTGAGCCTTGTCCTTCGACACTATCAACAGTAATCGAACCGTCCATTAGGTTAATTAAATTTTTGCTAATAGCTAAGCCTAAACCAGCGCCTTCATAGGCACGGGTTGTTGTGGGATCGACTTGATTGAAGGAGGTAAAGAGGTTATTAAGTTTCGTTTCAGGGATACCGATACCAGTATCAACAAGCGAGAATGACAATTTGTGTTTGATGATACTGCTGTTTGATTGATTAGCTGGTGAAGAGGTGATTGTATCAGCGGTTACTTGGAGGTTAATTTCCCCTTTTGGGGTAAATTTAACGGCATTGCTCAAAAGATTAAGCAAGATTTGTTGCAGGCGACGCTGGTCGCCGATGGCATAGTAGGGGACTGATGGGTCAAGGAGATAGTTGATTTCGATGGGTTTATCACGGGCGAGGGTGACGGCGAGGTCAACGGCCGTTTCAATACAAGTGCGCACGGGAAAATTATCTAGCTCTAGTGTTAATTCCTCAGACTCTGTTTTAGAAAAGTCAAGAATATCTTCAATTAAAGTTAATAATGTTTGACTACTTTGATGAATCGTGGCTACAAATTCTTGTTGTTGAAAATCAAGTGGTGTATCGGTCAATAAATTACTCATACCGATAATGGCATTCATTGGGGTGCGTAATTCATGACTCATATTGGCTAAGAATTGGCTTTTTGCCTTACTGGCCGCCTCGGCCTCTTCTTTGGAGGTGCGCATTTGCTCAAATAGTTCTGTATTGCTAAGAGCAACCGCGAGATGATTGGCAATCGAACGAAGCAGACTGGCATCACCATCATTTAATCCTTGAACTTGATCTGATTGCACATCTAATACCCCAATAACAACATTGTTATGGATAATAGGGATAGCCATTTCACATTTTGTGTGCGGTAAAATCTCATTAGGCAGCCAATTCATATCTTGATAAACATCATCCACACGTACAATTTGCGCGGTGCGGGCAGATTGAGCCACAAGACTAGTGGGGGTGTGATAAGGAATGCGATGGTTTTGGGCTTTCATTTGTTGGCCAGCAGTGCCAGAACCGACGTGCATGACTAATTGTGCTTCTTGGGATACAGGTTGAGCCCCATGGGGCAGTGGGTCTAGCAAATAAATTTGAGCGTGATAGTAGCCAAACTCTGTTTGCAGATGGTTGACAACCGCTTGTAAGACACGGCCGACATCAAGCAATGCATTGAGTTGACCACTAAGTGTAGCAATGCTTTCTAAGCGTCGTGTCCGTGCTTGGACACGACGTTCTAATGAGATGAATGATGCTTGTAGTTGTGTTGCCATACTGTTAAAAGCACGGCTGAATGTACCTAATTCATCTTCATGAATGATTGGTAAGGTTTTTTGTAAGTCTCCATCAGCAATTGCCTGCACCGTTTCGTTCATAATATTGATTGGTGTAATAATCCGTTGATACGTAAATTTATAGGTATTATTAAGAATAACAACGGCGATTACCATGGCGATGATGGTGATGATAATAGGAAGGATTAGGGGGGACAAGGCTTCAAACAGAGGCTGTTCGACAATAATAGCCCAAGGTAAATCAGTTAATACATTGCCTCGAGAAACAGTTAACTGGTTATTAATACCAGTGTGAATAGCAAGTGGCGTATCTATTAATTGCCGTACTGATTGGCCAGTAAGCGTGATAACATCTTGGCCTTGGCGTTCAGATATGCCCGCAATAACGATTTGGTTGTCATAGTTGGTTAGATAGGCGTATCCAGTTTCACCTACACGAATATTAATCAAGTTATCCCATAATTGACTTAGCTCTAATTCAGCGATTAAAGCGCCATTGGGTAGGCCTATATCGTTGGTGGTGGCGGTGGCAATTTGGATAACTGGCTGACTATCATTGATTTTGATAGGGCTCATGTAGAGTTGGTCATGGAGAATGTCTAGATTTTGAGTGACGTTTTGATAAGGTATTTGGGGATTATGACCTGGCTGGCTTGATTGTGCCAAAATAATCCCCTCACTATTAACAAGCCAAACATGGATAAAATAGGGATTACGGGCACGTATACGACGAACAACATCAAAGGGATCTGTGTTCGTGGTTAAGGAATCACTCGTGGCTAAGAAGTCAGTATGAACATTAAGAAAAAAAGATTCTATGTTATAGGTGGCAGTGGCTGAAGCGGTGTTTAAATTAGAAATGAGGGCTTGGCGTACATATAGGATTGATAACAAGCCAACAAATAGCAAACCGAGTAGAGCAACAATACCCAAAGCGGCCACACGGCCTCTAATTTGATTGGTTAAGGTATGAGTAGCATTGTCAGTTTGCATATTGGATAATCATATATTGATAACAATGTTTTATTAAATAGTTAGCAGTTTGTGATTCAGGTAAGATGAACGTTCTAAGTTAGGGTTGGTATGTTGATAAATTATCTTTGGTAACAATAACAATATCTGGCAAAACAACTGTTGGTGGCAATGGCTCGTTATTTTCTAAATGGCGAACCATCAATTGTAGCGATAATCGAGCTTGCAGAGCTGGTGCTTGGTCAATGGTAGCGGCCATGGTGCCAATAGCGATTGCTTCGATGGCGGGTGCCACAGCATCAAAACCAGTAACTAGAATATCAGTGCGATTTGCTTCTTGTAAAGCTTCTATGGCACCAAGGGCCATACCATCGTTAGCGGCCATGATAGCATCGAGGTTATTATATTCCGCCAACCATGATTTTACCACAGCTTTGGCTTCCATTGTATCCCAATTTGCTGATTCTGTAGCCACAACATTGATTTGATTGTTTTTTAAACCGGTTATATAACCATTGCGACGTTCTTGGGCATTTTGATGATCCACGGGGCCAGCCAGAATAGCGACATTGTCTTGAGCTGACAGTTGCTCACTTACCCACCGTCCTAGCGTTTGGCCAGCTAAATAGTTATCAAAGGCGACGAAGGTCGTTAATTGTTCACTGCTGAGAGGGGTATCCATCGCGATAACGGGAATGCCTTGGGCAATTGCTTTTTCGACAACAGCGGCGAGCCGAATCGAGTCAGTGGGCATAATAATGATGCCATCGAGATCCCCTTGGTCGATAAGGGTGGCGACGGTTCGGATTTGGTCTTCGACGCAGGTTTGACAGGGGTTAGGCAGGAGTTGGAGATCGATACCAAAATCTGTGGCGGCTTGCTCGGCCCCAAGCCAAGCGTTGGCTTGATAGAGGTCGGTGGGGATATTTGTGTCCGGATTAATATTCCCCTTACCCAGAAAGGCGATGCGCCATGGTTGTGAAGCGGTAATTTCTGAGGTTAAGTCGATGTTAAGGGTTGAGGTAGTAGCGGTAGGTGTTACAATGGTTGCTGTTGGAGTAGGGGTAGGAGATGTTGATTGACAGGCCATAAGCAGGCATAGATTAAAATGAAAGACAATAAAAAAGAAGTTTGATTTGATTGGTTTCATGGGTTATTTTCCTGTTGGGTATTATGCAAATATTAGAGATGACAAACCCTCTCTTTTTATTTATGGCTATTGTAACAGGTCTGGGGAGGTAGAATTGTTCAGATTTGGTTATAAGTTCGGGGGAAAAACTTATCATGGTTATGGGGGGGATGGGGAAAGTCTCTGAGGTTTTTAGGAGATGTTTTTAGGAGGAGGTATTGGTGGAAAAACCTCAGAGATTGGTTGGGGAGAGGAGGGGGGTTACTCGACAGTTACGCTTTTGGCGAGGTTACGGGGTTGGTCGACATCACAGCCACGGCGAACGGCGATATGGTAGCTAAGGAGTTGGAGGGGGATGACGTTGATGATGGGGGCGAGGAGGGGTGGGGCTTCGGGGACGTAGATGACGTAGTCGGCTTCACGTTCGATATTGGGGTCGCCTTCGGTGGCGACAGCGATGACGATACCTCCACGAGCTTTGGCTTGTTGGACTTGGCTAATCATCTTATCGTAGAGTTTATCTTTGGTCACGATGGCGAGCACGGGCATCGTTTCGTCGATGAGGGCGATAGGGCCATGCTTCATTTCACCGGCAGGGTAGCCCTCGGCATGAATATAGCTAATCTCCTTTAATTTCAACGCGCCTTCCAAGGCGATGGGGTAGTTAATCCCTCGGCCCAAAAAGAGGAAGTTTTGCGCCCGCGAAAATTCGGCGGCTAACTCCTCATACTCTTTATCCTTTTCAAGAAGTTGCCCAGCTAAGTCTGGCAAATGGGCTAAGTCGGCGGTCAGTTTTGATACTTGTTCCGCGGTGAGGGTGCCACGAAGCTGGCCGAGGGCACAGGCGAGTAAAAATTGGTCGATGATAGAGGTCGTGAACGCTTTGGTGCTGGCGACACCGATTTCGGGGCCCGCGTGCATGGCGATGTAGCCATCGGCGAGGCGCATCGATTGGCTGCCGATGGCGTTGACGATCGACCATAGGGTAGCGCCTTGGCTGCGGGCTTGTTCACAGGCGGCGAGGGTGTCGGCCGTTTCGCCGGATTGGGTGATAGAGAGAACGACCGTGCGGTCATCAATAATCGGGTCATAGTAACGAAATTCAGAGGCGTACTCCACTTCGGTGGGCAGGCGAGCCAAATGTTCGAGCAGATATTTGCCGACGAGGCCAGAGTAGTAGCTGGTGCCGCAGGCGACAATGTATATTTTGTTAATTTTATTGGCTAATTCAGCGGTCAAATTCATTTCGGGCAAGGTTACTTGACCCGTTTCAAAATCGATGCGGCCGGCGAGGGTGTCGATCAAAGCGCGTGGTTGGTCGAATATCTCTTTGAGCATGAAATGTTTGTATTCACCTTTGACGGCGCTAATCGGATCCCACGCGATATTATGGATTTCATGATTCAGTTCATTGCCGTGGAGGTCGGAGATGGTGTAGGAGTTAGCTTTGAGAACGGCCATTTGGCGATTTTCGAGAAAGATCATGCTGCGGGTGTAGGGGAGGATGGCGGGGATATCGGAGGCGAGGAACATTTCATTTTGGCCGATGCCGAGGGCAATGCCGCCGGCATTGCCTAAGCGGGTGCAGACGATGGTGTCTGGTTGGTCAAGGCAAAGGGCGACGATGGCGTTGGCCCCTTGCAATTGGCGGGCGACCGTGGCGACCGCGGTGGGGAGGTCAGATTGTTGCAACAATGTTTGTTGCAGCATTTGGACGATTACTTCGGTATCGGTATCGGAATTGAAGCTGATACCTTGAGCCAAGAGGTTATTTTTGAGTTCGAGGTAGTTTTCGACGATACCGTTATGAACGACGACAACACGGCCGTTCATGCTGGTGTGGGGATGGGCGTTGCGTTGGGTGGGTTTGCCGTGGGTGGCCCAGCGGGTGTGGCCGATGCCGATGTGGCCGGTGAGGGGGTCGTGGTCGAGGAGGTGGCCGAGGTTGCTGAGTTTGCCCGCATCACGGCGAACATTGATTTGGTCGTTGTGGATGACGGCGAGGCCGGCCGAGTCATAGCCACGATATTCGAGACGTTTTAAACCTTCATAAATTAATTCGGCCGCTTCTTGCGAGCCTATGTAACCAACAATACCACACATAAGAAATAATCTCCTTGCAAATTGGGCTGTTTATTCAGCTGGCAATGAGAAGTTGCCTGACATATCATGTCGGCAGGCAGCCAGCGCGCTTTTTATCGCCCTAAAAAATAAGATGTTATGACAATGAAATAAAAACAGGAGGGAACTCTAGGTTGTGTTGACATTTCCTCTGGTATAAAATCAGCATATACCAAAGGAAATGTCAACACAACCCGTAAACAGTGCTTACTGGCCGAAAACGGATTCCGGCTAAGCAAAGTTCTACTTTGGCCAGTTTTTAACCTGGCTAAGTTTGATTTGTTGTGCATCAAAGGGGGTAACGACTACAAGCTCCTAAGCAGTCGTTTTCACATCATTACGTTTTGTCGATCAATTTACATTGATTATTTGTCGTAATTTTTAGATAAACATAAACCGACTGTGATAGTCGGGGAGGCATCCGCTGATCTCTCGATTTTCTAACAACTGTCGTTGTTATTAGCCCCACGGCGAAATGGGGAACCTCCAACCTCGTCACCCTCCCAAAAAAGAGGGCCATGCGCTATAAATATGTTGGCACAAAGTTGTTTTATTTAATTGTCAATGAAAATGATTTACTAAAAGAGCAAATCAACAGTGGATTAATCGTAACGATAATTAACAAAAATGTCAAATTTTATAAAATAACAAATATTTTATTGCATATGAGTCCAATGAAGATTACAATTAGAGTTATGAATATAAAAGTGCCATCGGATTTCTCTGTTTATCAACTAGCCGAAACATACCATAATGATGAGATGTTTTATGATTATCGTGGGGTGTTGCGTAATATTTCAGCACAGATTGAGGCTGCGGTGATAGAAAACAGTTTGAAAACCCGCGTGTTTGCTGGTTTTCAAAAGATGAGTTTTTTCTTACCGATGGTAAACAGATATAAAAAACTGGCCCAAACAGCAGAGACGGTTTGGGTATTTGGGGTGCCAGATGTTACGCCGCCGGAAATTGATAATGTCAAATATGTTTATTTAGATGAGGCGGATAAGTTAACATCAGAATGGTTTTTAGTGGTGGATACCCCCACCTATTTTTCTGCTTTGTCCGCATTTGATTTGACAGGATTTGATGTACCGCATAAACTACGCCAATTCAAGGGTGTGTGGACATTTGAGGCTGATTTGACGCATAGGTTACAAGAGGCGTTGTCTAAAGTAGTTGGGGAAGAGCCATTAGCGGTGGGAAGCCGTGATTTAGAAACACATTTGCATCAAATTTCAATGACGACGATACGGTTAATTAATGCGTTAGAAGCACGCAATATTAAACTGCGGGCTAGCCAGCAGTTACGCGAGGATTTGAGCCATATGCTGGTACATGATATGCGTAATCCGTTGACAGGAATTTTGTCATTATTACAGCTATTGACTAATGAAGGTATTAGCAAGCAGTTATCGGCGGAAAAACGGTTGAGAATGATTAACAATGCGATTCAAAATGGATACACATTGAATCGCATGATTGAGGATATGCTGGACGTGGCGAAAATGGAAGATGTGCAGATGCAACTAGAGCTAAAGCCGGTGCAAGTGGCACCGCTAGTGGCGAATGCTTTATTGCCTATTGCGCCACAAGTGGAGCGCGAAGAAAAGGAGTTAATAGTTGATAATCGATCGATGCCAGCTATTCAAGGCGACAAAGATAAGTTAGAACGTGTATTACATAATTTGTTGAGTAATGCCTTGAAATATACAAACCATGAGATTCGGGTGGAGATGGAAGTTGTGGCTGACAAGCTTAAGATTGCCGTTGTGGATGATGGTCCAGGGATTCCTTTAGAGGCGCAAAAGCGTATTTTTAGCAAGTTTGAGCAAGTTGGTGGTTCGAATCAAAAACGGGGGACGGGTTTGGGGTTGACATTTTGCCGTTTGGTAGTGGATGCGCATGGGGGACAGATATATGTGGAAAGTGATGGGCAAAAAGGGAGTGCATTTGTTGTTGAGTTGCCGTTAGCCCAATAGGTTGTAGGGGGGCGCATAGCCAGCGTATTTTTCGATGATCATTGTAGTGACAGTAAGAAGCTGATGAGTGAGGCGGGGTTATGGCCAGCCTGGCAAGCGCTTTTACCAGGTATGGTTTGTTATCGGCGAATGGATGAGCGGGGGACAATTCTAGCTATTACGCCGAATTGCGAAAAATGGTTGGGGATTAAGGCGACGTTATTGGTGGGGTGGTCCTATTTTGATTTGATTGGTGTGGATGAGCAGGTTGGGGTGGCAAAGTTGTGGCGGGAGCAACGGCCGTTTAGCCACCATTACCGGCTGACTATATCTCCCCAAACAAGCTTAGCAATTAAAGAAAAAGCAGAGATTGGAGAGTGGCAGGGAGAAAGATGCTGGGTTTGTTGGTTAGAGGCAAGCGGGGAAGTGGGGCCCAACAAGATGGAACAACCGGCTGATACGTTGTTAGCGGCCGAAAGAAACCGTTTAGCACGAGAGTTGCATGATTCAGTGACGCAATCTTTGTATAGTTTAACTTTGTTTGCCGAGGCGGGACGGCGGATGGCGGTGGCTGGGGATGAAGGGGAGGTGATTCATTTTTTCACACGGGTACAAGAAACGGGACAACAGGCGTTAAAAGAAATGCGGTTGTTGGTGCATCGGTTACGGCCGTCGGTATTGGCACAGAAAGGGTTGGTGGGGGCGTTGCAACACCGCTTGAATGCGGTCGAGGGGCGGGCGGGGGTTCAGCATCAGTTGGTGGTGCGTGGCGATATCGTTGTAAGGCCGAAAGTGGAAGAGGCGATTTATTATATTGTACAGGAAGCGTTGAATAATGGGTTGAAGCATGCGCGGGCGTTGGTGGTGGAGGTAGGTTTAGAGATGGTGGATAAACATATTGTCGCATGGGTGTGGGATGATGGGGTGGGTTTTGATTTGGCCGAGGCGACAGAAGCGGATGGGTTGGGCTTGACGAGTATGCAAGAGCGGGCGGAGCAGTTAGGCGGGGTGGTGGTGATTGTGTCACCGGCGGAGCCGGTGGTGGTCACGCGCAAACGAGAATCAAACGGAGCCTTGGTTAAGGTCACCATTCCGTGTGAGTAAAGGAGAAATGGCATGATACGAATTTTGATTGCAGATGACCATGCGGTAGTGAGGGAAGGGTTGCAGGCGTTGATTAAAACAGAGCCAGGGATGGTAGTGGTAGCGACGGCCAGTGACGGGGTGGAAGCGGTGGTGGCGGCGCGACGGGAAAAGCCGGATGTAATTTTATTAGATTTGCAGATGCCACGTAAAACGGGTTTGGAGGCGATTGTCGATATCAAAAAGGAACAGCCTGAGGCACGTATTTTGGTTTTGACCAGTTTTAGTGATGATGAGACGGTGTTTGCGGCAGTGCAAAATGGGGCAATGGGATATTTGTTGAAGGATGCGACGCCGGAGGAGTTGTTAACGGCCGTTCGCCATCTATCCCAAGGACGCTCATCACTTCATCCTGATATCGCCTTAAAGTTGATTCAGCAGATTAATAAACCTAAAGCGCAAGAACGGCTAACAGAAGAGCCATTAACAGCACGGGAAGTGACTATCCTACAACTGGTCGCGCGGGGATTGTCTAACGTGGCGATAGCTGACGAGTTGGTGGTTAGTGAGCGGACGGTACGGACCCATATTAGCAATATTTTGCATAAATTGCATTTGGCTAATCGGACACAGGCGGCGCTGTACGCCCTGCGACAAGGATTGGCTAGTTTGGATGATTAGTTGATGGGGGGTGAGGGGAAGGGCGAAGCGGCAAAATTACGTCATTTGACTGAGTAAAAACGTGTCTTATGACAGAGGTCGATTGGGCTAAAAATAGATAGGATTCTATTTTATGAAACAGCAACCAATACGTATTTTATTAGTTGATGATGATGCCTTGGTACGAGAAGGGGTTGAGGCCATTTTAGGGATGGAGCCAACGTTTGTTGTGGTGGGGTCGGGAGGGCACACAAGCGGTACGATGAGACAAATCGAAGTGACGCAACCTGATATTGTGTTAGTGGATGCATACTCATGGCGGGGGGATAGTTTAGCTAGTTTAAGCATTATTCGGACAATCAGTCCCAAATCTATCATTTGCGTTTTAACGGATGAAATTGAAGAAGAGCGTTTACATTTGTTATACGCTTTGGGGGTTACTGCTTGTATTGCCAAGGGGACTCGGCCAGCTGATTTAATCCTAAGTTTGCAACTGTTAAGCCCGGCATCATTTGTATGATATACGTCAAATGACGTAGGGTAAGTTGCGTCATTCAGTCGATGTGGTCGGGATAAATAATGAGTATGATTTAGTTTATGGTTTAGTAAATGATTGATAAAAAAATCAGATTAAATCAAACATATTCAATAGATAAACGATAAAGAGGTTGGAATCATGTCTTTTCGCACAAAACGAAAATTAGTAGCCATTTGCCCTGAGTGTGAATCTTCGGTTCATTTTCAAAAAGAGCCAGATTTAGGGGAATTAATTGATTGTCCTAAATGTGAAGAACATCTAGTTGTTATCGAATTATCCCCGCTTGAATTAGATTGGGCTGATGATGTCATCAGTGAGTATGCTGATGATTGGGATGATAATGATAACGATTATGATGACGATTACGATGACGACGACGATTATTATGATGACGACTATGACGACGATTAAGTAGAAATTTAGTTAAGCCGTTTTAAGCGGTTTGAAATGTTTGTGAGATGGGCTAGGTGCATTAAACCAAAGATTTTCAATATTTCCTTTTGAAAAAGTGAAGAATCTTTTAGTTAAACAACTTGAAATCTTGCGGTTAAGCAACTTGAGCAAATAAAGCAGACATTTTCCCAATAATCAAGTACAATAAGGAGCGTATCATTTTAAATGATACGCTCCTTTTTTTTGTTGTCAGATGAGGGTAGGTATGACATTGCCAGTTTGGGTAACGCCGGAATTAGAGAGATGGGGAGTGGTTGCAATCATATTTGTAGTGGCTTTGCTGGTCCGCTCACAAGCAGGGCATATTGCTAATCGTTTAATGTTGATGATGGCGGCTACACCACGGCGCCAGCGTTTACGGCCGGAGCGAGAGCAGACGTTACGGGGGTTGTTGACGAGTGTTATCACGATGTTGGTGTTGGTTGTGGCTTTTTTAGCTAGTTTCTCTCTTTTTATTGATGTGAGTACATTGATATGGTTAGTTGGCCTGTTTAGCGCCGCTTTTGGGTTGGGGATGCGGCCGTTGGTTAGTGATTTTTTTACAGGGCTGAGCTTTTTGTTTGAAAACCCGTTTGAGGTAGGCGAAAAAGTGGAGATGGTGGGCTTGCCAGGCGGCAATGTTGAAGGGGTCATTGAGGCCGTTTTCTTGCGAATCACAATGGTGCGCTCGCCATCAGGCGAGTTGTTTACGATTCCTAACGGCGAGATTCGGGTAATACGTAATTTTAGTCGCGGTTTATTTTCTTTGGCGAATATTCATTTACGGATTACGGCCGAGCATTTGGGGAAAGCGTTACCTTTACTAGAAAACTTAGGGGAAGAAGCGATGGTTTTGTTGCCTAACTTATTAGAGCCGTGGCGTATTATTAGTGAAACAGGCAATATGGGACAACATGTTGAACTGACTTTAGCGGCTAAGGCCCGATTTGGTAAAGCGGCGCAAATGCGTCCACGCTTATTGGCCTTGGTTCAAGCCCGGTTATTGGAGGAAGGCATTTCATTAGCTGATTAATCTGTGTAAATAAGGAGAAAGGTTTTTATGTCATCATCATTTTCGCGTTCGATGCGGACTTTGAAAACAGAAAATGTGGGGTATGTGCCTTGGGCAATGGTGGGTGTGGCTCTGATTTTGGGAGCATGGTTATGGTGGGCTTTGGTTGCTCAATTGCCGATTTATGCGAGCAGTGTCGAGGGAGAGATGGTTGATGGTGAGATGATGTTGATATCTTTGCCCGCGGCCAATTTGGCTGATGTGGCGGTGGGGCAACCGGTGCAGGTGCGGTTGGATGCGTTTGATTGGACGGTTTATGGTTGGGTTGAGGGGGTGGTAACGGCCGTTAGTCCCACCATTACAAACGGCCAAATCGAAGTTGAGTTACGCCTTATTGAACCGCCAGATAGCATTCCGTTACAGCCAGGTTTAACTGGTTCGGCGGATATTGAAGTGGCCCAAATGAGCCCGGCCGAATTATTATTGACTATTTTACGTTAAGGGGGGCATGATGAGCAGTGTAAAACGACGTTGGTTAGCACCAGAAGTGGTGCAAACATCGGGGATGGATTGTGGGCCGGCCGCGCTAAAAAGTTTGCTGGAAGGGTATGGGATTCCGGCTAGTTATGGCCGGTTGCGGGATGCGTGTCAGACGGATGTGGATGGGACATCGATTGATACGATGGAAGATATTGCGGTGATGTTGGGGTTGGAGGCGGAGCAGGTTATGGAGCCGGTGGATCATTTGTTGTTGGCCGAGGCGGATTTGTTGCCAGCGATTGTGGTGGTGCAGTTGCCCAATGGGTTGACCCATTTTGTTGTGGTTTGGCGCAATCATGGCGATCGTGTGGTGCAGGTGATGGATCCAGCCACGGGCCGGCGTTGGCTGACCGTCAAAGCGTTTTTAAATGAGGTGTATATTCACACATTTCCGGTACCGATTGCGGCTTGGCGTGAGGTGGTGGAGGGTGCTAGTTTCCTCAAGCCATTGCGGCGGCGTCTAAACGAGCTAAAGGTCGAAGATAAACAAGCGGAGCAATGGATTACAACGGCGTTAGGGGATGAGAGCTGGCATGGAATGGGGGTTTTGGATGCGGCGGTACGCATGGTGGCCGGTTTGGTCAAGTCGGGAGGGTTGAAGCGTGGGGCGGAGGCGACGCGGGTGATAGGGCGGTATGTTACTGATTTGTGGGAGGCAAAGGGAGCGGCGGATGAGAAGATTCCAGATACGTATTGGTCAATGCGGCCGTTGGCGGCCGAGGAGATTGGGGGAGAAGAGGGGATGGGGTTGCTCCGGGGGGCGGTTATTGTCCGAGTGAAGGGTGTTCAGCCCGAAGCGGCACAAAAGCAGGCGGAATTGTCGTCAAATATGGCCGCTATTCTGAGCGAACCAGCCCCACAACCGGGTCGTTTTTTGTGGAATATGTTGATGGCGGATGGTTGGGTAACACCGGCGTATATCGCTTTGGCCACATTGTTGTCATCAATGGGTATTGTTATCGAAGGGTTGTTGTTTCGGGGTCTCATTGATTTAGGCGAATCTTTGGGCTTGGTGTCACAACGGGTCACGATGATGGGGGTGGTGGTTATCTTTATGGTGGCGATTTTGTTTGTGCAGTTATATAGCACGATTGGTTTTTATCAGTGGGGACGTCAATTGGAGACGAGGGTAAGAGCCACCTTTTTAGAAAAATTACCACGATTACGAGATCAATATTTTCATAGTCGACCTAAATCAGATTTGGCGCAACGGAATCATAGTGCTTTTCGGTTACGCCATTTGCCAATTCTGATGAATACATTTGTGAGCCCAACGTTGACGCTGATATTCACCGTTATTGCTGTTATTTGGCTCAGCCCTAGTAACTGGTTATTTGCCACTTTAGCTGGTATCTGGGCGTTGGGGATTCCATTGTTGTTACAACCAATGATGTTTGAGCGTGATTTGCGGGCTCGTTCACATATGGGGGCATTGAGTCGGTTCTTTTTGGATTCTTTGCTCGGGTTGATTCCGGTGCGGACACATGGAGCACAAGCAGCGGTGAAACATGAACATGAGGATTTATTGACGAAATGGTCGGCGGCCGCTTTGTCTTTGCAAAAAGTGCATGTTCTGATGACAGGTTTGCAAGGGATTGGTGTTTTTGGGTTAGCGATTATTATTTTGTATACACATTTAACGACAAACAATGATCCGACCACATTGCTTTTGGTTGTTTATTGGACATTGCGTTTACCGATTCAAGGGGAGCAGTTGGCTCAAGGTGTGAAGACATATCCGGGACAACGAAATACGACGTTGCGGATGTTGGAACCGTTGATGGCACCTGAGGATGAGATGAGTGTGGCGGCGATGGGAGAGGAGAAGGTGATGAAGGGCTCGTCAGCGGCGCCCTCGGCCGGTGTCACCCTTCGTTACGACAATGTCAGTGTCGTCGCCGCCGGCAACGCCATTTTACAGGCGGCGACATTAGATATCAAAGCGGGTGAGCATATTGGGATTGTGGGGCCATCGGGGGCGGGAAAATCGACGCTGGTTAGCTTGCTTTTAGGCTGGCATCGACCGATGACAGGGGAGGTTTTGGTTGATGGCAAGCCATTGGACACAGCCGCTTTATGGCGCTTGCGCCAACAGACAGCGTGGGTTGATCCCGCCATTCAGTTGTGGAACCAATCATTTGTGGAAAACTTGGAGTATGGCAATCCTCAAGCTGATTTAGGCAAATTGCCCTATGTGATTGAGCAGGCAGATCTGCTCAATGTGTTGCGTAAATTGCCTAACGGTTTGCAAACGCAGTTAGGTGAAGGGGGCGGGTTAATATCGGGGGGAGAAGGGCAACGGGTGCGGTTGGGACGGGCGTTGTTGCGCACCGATGTTCGTTTGGTGGTGTTAGATGAGCCGTTTCGTGGTTTAGATAGACAGCAACGGCATGATTTACTGGCGGCGGTACGGCGTATTTGGTCAGAAGCGACCTTGTTGTGTATTACCCATGATGTGGGGGCGACGGCACAATTTGACCGTGTTGTAGTGATAGAAGATGCTCATATTGTGGAAGATGATAGCCCCGAACGTTTACGGGCCAATCAAGACAGTCGGTACGCGCATTTGTTGTCAGCGGAGGAGCGGGTACGGGAAGAGATATGGGGCGGTGCTGGGTGGCGGCGCTGGCGGTTAGAAAATGGGCAGTTGCAAGAAGAAGGAGGTGCGGCATGAGTCAGACTGAAGCGTATAAATCGGTTTGGGATTTAAGTTGGCCATTGTTGCAATTGGGGGAGGGTTTGGAATGGTTGGCGCGGGCGTTGAAGTGGCAGAAGCCGGATGTGGTGTTGCCGCCGTTGGCCGAGGAGGCACAGACGTGGGATGATGAGACACTTACGTACTGGTTAGATACGGCGAGTGCGCAGTTGGCTTTGACAGCGACGCCGCGGCGCCTGTTATACCCGAATGTGATTCCTTTTTTGGAAATGGGCGCGCCCCTTATTTTGATGTTGGAGCAGGGCGGAGAGAGGCGGTTTTTGTTGGTTAGTGACAGTAATTCGCGGTACGTCACGGTGATGGGGCCAGATTACAAGCGGCATCGAATTGGGATGAAGCTGGTGGCGGCGGCGGTGACGGCGCCATTGACGACACCGTTGGCGGCGGAGATTGAGGATATGTTAGCGACGGCGGCGGTGCCGCCGCGGCGGCAAGAGACGGTGCGGCAAAGTTTGTTGCGGGAACGATTGAGTAATGAGGTCGTGACGGGTGTTTGGTTATGGGAGCCGGGGGCCGAGGCGCCGTTGCGGCAACATTTGAGCCATATTCATTTTTTCCGACGGTTATTGACATTTACGAGCGCACATGCGTTGCAATATAGCTTGTGGTTATTGTCATGGGGGATTTTAGGGCGGGCGGTGTTTGAGGGGCGGGTGGCCGATGGTTGGTTATGGGCGTGGGCGTTGTTGTTGGTAACGATTGTGCCGTTACGGATGTGGGTCCGTTGGTATCAAGGGGTATCGATTATTAGTTTAGGGGGGATTTTGCATCGGCGATTGTTACATGGGGCGATGCAGTTGCGGCCGGATGAGGTGCGGCATATGGGGGCGGGGCAGTTAATGGGGCGAGCGTTTGAGGTTGAGCAGGTTGAAGCGTTGACGTTGACGGGGGGGATGGCGGCGGTGATGGCCGTGGTTGAGCTTTTCTTGTCGTTGTTAGTATTGATGGCGGGGGTACAGCCACGTCTTTTTGTAGGTTTGTGGGTTTTCTGGCTGGGGTGGACGAGTTGGCGGGCATACAGTTTTTATGTGACCCATGATGTATGGACGATAAAGCGGCGGGAGTTGACCAATGATGTGATTGAAAAGATGGTAGGGCATCGTACCCGTTTGGCGCAGATGGATCCAGATATGTGGCATACGCAAGAGGATAATGATTTGTCCCATTATGTGAGCTTATCGGGCCGTTCGGACAAGGATGAGGTGGCGATTCGGGTTTGGGTTTCGCGGGGATGGGTAGTAGCGGCGACGGCGGCGCTGGCGCCGGCGTTCATTAGTGGTGAAGCTGAGAGTGCGGCGATTGCGATCACCTTAGGTGGGATTTTAAGCGCCCATCTCGCTTTTCGGAAGATGGCTCAGGGGATGGCGGGGATTGTGATGGCGATTATTTCTTGGACGCAGATTGGGCTGTTGTTGAAAGCGGCGGATCGGCCTGATCCAAAGCAAGTGTTGACGACGATTGGGGGGCTGAAGGAGGCGGGGGTGGCCGAGGATGAGACTGTGTTGACGGCCTACAATCTGACGTTCCGTCATCAAGAAGGGGGGCGGACCATCTTGCAGGATTGTGATGTGCAGATTAATCGGGGGGATCGTATTTTATTGGAAGGGCCATCTGGTGGTGGGAAATCAACACTTATCTCCTTATTGACCGGCATTCGTGAACCACAACAGGGGTTAATCTTGTTGCGTGGTTTAGATCAGGCGACGTTGGGTCGACCTGGTTGGCGACGACATATTGTGGCCGCTCCCCAGTTCCATGAAAATCATGTATTGGGGGCTACCTTCTTATTTAATTTGCTATTGGGGCGGAGTTGGCCGCCAAAACGAGAAGATTGGCGCTTAGCCCATGAGATTTGTGAAGAGCTTGGCTTGGGCAAATTGTTGCGTGAGATGCCAGCGGGCATGTTGCAAATGGTAGGTGATATGGGGTGGCAATTATCTCATGGCGAAAAGAGCCGTCTGTATATTGCCCGTGCGCTACTACAAAAGGCGGATATTGTGGTGTTAGACGAGAGTTTTGCCGCCTTGGATCCAGAGAGTTTGCAAAAAGCGATGGCTTGTGTACAAAAGTATGCACCGAGCTTAGTGGTCATTACACACCCATGATGGTGTAAAATAGGTTGATTATGGATAGCCGTGAGCAGATTGAGCAGAGCATTATCGCTTTAGAGGCGCAACGAGAAGTGTTGGGAGATGTTGTCGTTGATGCGTCGGTGAACTCGTTGCGCCAAAAATTAGCGTCATTGGAGCCACAGCGCCAGGAGGGTCAACAACAGCGCAAGCATGTCACTGTTTTGTTTGCCAGTGTGCCTAATTTGGCGACGTTGGCGATTAATATGGATGCGGAGTTGATAGCCCAAGCGATGAATACGATTTGGCAGCGGCTGGATCGGATTATTACGGATCATAATGGGCATATTGATAAGCATATGGGGGAGACAGTGATGGCGTTGTGGGGGGTACAACAGGCACGGGAGGATGATCCGGAGCAGGCGGTTCATGCGGCGTTGATGATGCAGGGGGCGTTGGCCGAGTTTGCCCAAGAAAAAGAGTTGGATTTACAGTTGCGGGTTGGTATTAATACTGGACCGGTTTTGTTAGGGATGGTTGGCTTGACGGGGGAGTTTACGGCGATGGGGGACACGGTCAATACGGCTAGTCGTGTGGAGCAAGCGATGGCGTTAGGAGCGATTGGGGTGACGCATGATACTTATCGGCACGTACGGGGGGTTTTTGATGTGCTAGCGCAGGATCCGTTCCAAGTGAAGGGCAAGCAAGAGTTATTGCAGACCTATGTGGTGACGCAGGCGAAGGAGCGCGCATTTCGCTTGCCGACGCGGGGTGTGGAAGGGATTGAAACGAAGATGATGGGGCGACAAGCGGAGTTAAACCATTTACAGCAGATGATGTTAACGGTGATGATGACGGGGAAGCGGCGGGCGGTGACGGTTGTGGGGGAAGCGGGTATTGGTAAATCACGGTTGATGTATGAGTTTGATAATTGGTATGAGTTGCGGCCGGAATTTATTCGGTATTTTAAGGGGCGGGGCCGAGCGGAGCAACAAACGGTTCCGTATAGTTTGGTACGCAGTTTGTTGCAATATCGGTTTGAAATTCATGATAGTGATCCGTTACAGATTGTGCGCCAAAAATTAGAAAAAGGGCTGGCCAGAGATTTAGGTGTTAATGAAGGGACGGTTATGCGCGCCCATATTATTGGTCAGTTAGTCGGGTATGATTTTAGTGATAGCCAGCATGTTCAGCCGTTATTAAGTGATAGTCGGCAAATTTATCAACGGGCGCGCAACTATTTAACACAGTATTGGCAGGCAATTGGGAAGCAAGAGACCATTCTGGTTTTTATTGAAGATATGCATTGGGTTGATGCCAGTTCATTAGATTTGGTGGCGGAGATTGTGGGCAAACTGGATGATTGTCCAGCTTTATTTGTCTTTGTTACACGGCCGGAAATCGGGCAAAGGCGACCTGATTGGGGAGATGGGTGGTCTTGGCATACGCAAATCACATTGCAACCGTTGACGTTAGAAGCGACACGACAGTTAGTTATCGATATTTTGCGTAAGGTTAAGGCGGTGCCTGATGCGTTGCGTGACATGATTGTGGCTAATGCGAGTGGGAATCCCTATTACGTTGAAGAGTTAATCAAGATGTTGGTGGAAGATGATGTCATTGTTAAAGGGGTCAATGAGTGGCAAATTAACCCAACGCGGTTAATGCAAGTACGGGTACCACCAACATTAACGGGTTTATTGCAGGCTCGTTTGGATAGTTTGAATCATCGGGAACGGTTTATTCTGCAAATTGGGGCGGTGGCTGGTCGCGTTTTTTGGGACGAGATGCTTATTTGGCTGTTGCGGGAGGAGAATGAGTCGAAGGTGGCTGATGGTGTGCATCAAAGTTTGAGTTGGTTGGTAGAGCGTGAGTTTTTATATCAGCGGAGTCACTCGGCCTTTGCCGATACCGTTTCGTATCTATTTCGACACGCGTTATTGCGTGAGGTTGTGTACGAAAGTATTTTGAAGCGCCAACGGCGCCGTTATCATTATTTGGTGGCCACATGGTTGCAGGCTGAGGCGGGGGAGCGGGCGGCCGAGTTGGCGGGAATGATTGCCGATCATTGGCAAGCGGCGGGCGAGGCGGTGGCGGCGAGCGATTATTTACAAGCGGCTGGTCAACAGGCGTATGAGCGCCACGGGTATAAAGAGGCATTGCCGTTATTTGAGCGGGCGTTAGAGCTGTTAGAAAAGCATGAGGGGCGCAAAATTTTAGAACGCCGATTGGTGTTGGTGCAGAAGATTGGGATTGTGCTGTCGCGACAAGATGATTGGCAGTTAGGGCGCAAGCGGCTCGAAGAGAGTTTGGAGATTGCGCAAGAGTTGGGGGATGTGAAGCGGGTGATCGTGGCCTATAACCATTTAGGTTGGCTGGCGACGGAGCAAGGGGCTTATGAAATTGCTCAAAATTGGTTGGAGATGGGATTGGGCTTGGCACGAGAGCATAATGAGCGGGAGGGGGTGGCCACAGCGTTATGGCATTTGGGGCGGGTGCGGTTGTATCGTGTGGGGGGTATGGAGCCGATGGTTTATTTAGAAGAGAGTTTGGCGTTGTATCAAGCGTTGGGAGATGAGCGGGCGATGGCGAATGTGTTGATTAGTATGGGAACGGCCGTTGGCCTCATCGAAGATTGGCGTTTGTCCGATGATTATTATCGGCAGGCGTTGGCGTTGGCCCGAAAGTTGGGGGATACCTGGGTTGAAGCGACTGTGTTGAACAACTTGGGTGATACAGAGCGGGTGATGGGCAATTATGATGAGGCCCAAGCGTTTTTGAAGCAAGCATTGACATTGGTTGAAGAGATGGGCAATGTGCTGTATACGGCGCTGTGTATCGCTAATTTAGGGCATGTTAGCCGTGAAAAAGGGGATTTAGAGGCCGCTTTGCCCTATTATCAACAAGCGAGTGAGATGTATATCAATTTAGAAGCATGGCCATTTTTGATGGATGTGTTGGTAGGTTGGGGATATATGTTAATTGAAGCTGGCGAAACAGAGAAAGCGTTGGCGATATGGGGAACGGCGATGCATCATGAAGCGCGCGATAATGAAGTTGAAGAGTTGGCGATAGGAGCGATTGAACAGTGGCAAGATGTGGACATAGTAGCGGCCGAGCGAGCGTTAGCGGGGGAATTGCGCTGTGATTTGCGGCTTGCCGCCAAAGCGTTGGCGGCAAACGATGCTAGTTTCTTGGGTGTGACTAGGGCGACTCAACCAGGGTGATGAATGAACGAGAGACGTTATTAGCGGCGATTGCGGCGCAAGAAGCGTTGCGAGGGGTTGTGCCTGACGAGGTGATAGCGGCGGCGGTGGCGGCGTTGCAATCACGTTTGGCCCAGTTAGCGTTAACAGTGGGCGATCAGCGCAAGCAGATGACAATTTTGTTTGCCCGGTGGCCGCAGTTGACAGCTGTATTGGAACGGAAGCGTTCGGCGGAAGCGCACCAATGGTTAGATAGATTTTGGCAAGTGAATGATCAGCTGGTGGCCCAGCATGGGGGGCATGTTGACAAGCATTTGGGGGATGGGTTGATGGCGGTGTGGGGGGTTATCCAGACGGGCGAAGATGATGCGCGGCGGGCGGTGCGGGCGGGGTTGGCTTTGACGGAATTGGTCTGGGATGAGATTGGCCGAGGGAAAGTGGGGATTAATACAGGTTTGGTGCTGTGGGGCAAAATCGGAACGCAACAGGAGTTTACGGCGATAGGGGATGCGGTAAATGTGGCGGCGCGTTTGGAGGGGGTGGCGGGTGCGGGTGAGGTATTGATTAGCGAGACAACAGAGCAATTTGTGCGTCAGTTTTTGCAGACGGAGGCGCAAGCTTTGTTAGAGGTCAAAGGGAAGCAGGCTTTGTTGCAAACATATTTGGTGCGTGGGGTGCGGGCGGAGATGGTGGCTAAAGGGTCGGGTTTGGTCGGGAGGGAGAAAGAGCTGGGGATTTTACAGGCGAATTGGGAGGAGGTAGTGGGGAGTGGCCGTGGTAAAGTTGTGACCGTCATGGGGGAAGCGGGTGTGGGTAAAACGGCATTGGTTAATGCTTTTGTAGATTGGTGGGGTCAGCAAGAGCCGTTGGCTAGCCAGCATTATCTTGGGGGGCGTGCTTGGCCGGAACGGCAAGGACAGCCGTTGGCGTTGTGGCGCTCTGTTTTAAAGCGTTATTTTCGTTTAGATGCGTTTGAAGCGGAGCGGCAAGAGGCTGAACTGATTGCGGGCTTGCAGAAGGTTTGGGGAGACAAGGTAGCTGATACGGCCCCAGCGCAATTAGTGGCGCGATTGCTTGGTTTTGAGGATGATGGGGCAGATTCGCGCAATCGGCAAGCATTAATTATGACCTATCGGAACCAGGCATTTTATTATGCGCGCACTTTCTTTCAGCAGTTGGCTCGTCGGGGGCCGGTTTTAATCTGTTTAGAGGATGTGCATTGGGCAGATGCGACCTCGTTGGAGTTTTTGCAGAGGTGGGAGAGTGAAGGGATTGATGAGCCGGTTTTGGTGTTAGCGTTGGCACGGCCAGCCCTCGGCCAACGGGAGCGCAAGTATAAAACGACAGGTAAGTTGATGTTATCTCCATTGGCGGTGACGGCGCTGGTTGATTTAATTAGGGGTTGTTTGCCCCAAACGGGGGAGATCGATGTTGAGGTGGTGACGGCCGTGTGGGAACGGACGGGGGGTAATCCATTATACATCACGGAACTCATACGGATGTTATTGGCGAATGAAGAGCTTGTTTATAAAGATGGTAGCTGGTCATTGGCCTCGTCCGCGGATAATTGGACATTACCAGCGACATTAATGGGGCTGTTGCAGGCGCGATTAGAGCGTTTGCCGGTGGAGATACAGGCGGTCGTAAAAGTGGCGGCCGTGTGGGGGCAGGCCTTTAGGATAGCGGAGGTGGCCGTGGTGGGGGCATTTAGTTGGGAGGAGACGGAACAGCGGTTGAATGAGTTGGTTGCGGAGGAGATTTTGACTGTTTTGGGGGAGGGTGAGGGGGCGATATACGAATTTCGGCATGCTTTGTTGGCGGCGGTGGCTTATGAGCGTATCTTGTTGCGGGAACGACCGCGGTGGCATAAGCGGGCGGCCGAGTGGGTGGTGGCGCATATGGGTTATAATGGGCGTGGGCCGAGTACTGTGGGGCACCATTATCAGCGAGCAAATGAGCCGTTATTGGCGAGTGACTATTATTTTCAGGCGGGAAAACAGGCGTGGCGGCAGTTTGCTAGTCAGGAAGCGTTGGCGGCTTATGAGCAAGCATGGCAGTTATTACCAAAAAAGGGGAAGCGAAAACGAAAAATCAAGTTACAGATGGCGCAAGAGGATATTTATGCGGTGATTGGTGACCGTGACGCGCAACGAGAGAGTATTTTGGCCTTGTTGCGTTTAACAGCAGGCAAGAGGGATAATTTGTTGCAGGCGCAGATGGCGGCACGGCAGGGGCGGTATGCGTTGGCGGTTGGTCAGTTGGAGGCGGCGCGGGCGCATTTAGCACGGGCGGCGGCGTCGTTACCGGCTGTGGTTGATGAGACGGAGGCACAATTACGAGCGGATATTTTGATTTTACAAGGGCAAGTGGCGGTGACGCACAGTGATTATGAGGGGGCACAACGGCCGTTGCAGGCGGCGATGGGGTTGGCTGAACGGTATCAGTTACCGTATGCGGCGGCGACGAGTCAGCGGATATTGGGAATTACATATCGTTATTTGCAGGAGTGGGATTTGGCCGAGGTTTGTTTTGAGCGGGCCTTGGCTGGGCATCAAGCGTTGGGGGATAAAGATGGGGAGAGCTCAAGCTGGAACAATTTGGGGGTGATGGCCCATCAACGGCGCCAAGTAGTTAAGGCGATGCAATATTATCAAAAAGCGTTAGATATTTTCAAAGAGACGGGGAATCGGAAAGGGGCGAGTTTGGCCTGGAATAATTTAGGGGTCACGGCATCCGCGATGGGTGATTATTGGGGGGCACGTCGGTATTTGAGTGAGGGGTTGGCTATTGATGAAGCGATTGCCAATCGCTGGGGGAAATGTTGGGCGTTGTATGATTTAGGTGTTTGTCATCATCAGCTTGGTTTATGGGATGAGGGGATGCAATATTATAATGAAGCGTTGGTTTTAGCGGAAGAGATTGGGGAGGTGAGAGCAGAGCGGATGATTTTGACGCATCGGGGGCTATTGGGGGCGCAGATGGGTAAGCGGGGCTGGGCACAGGCCGAGCGTGATTTGGTGGCGGCGTCTGGTAGTGGGGTGCAGTGGCAAAAGGATGTGGGATTGCATGAGTTGGTATCGATTTGTCGGGGGCGGGTGGCGTTGTTGATGGGTGATTTTGTGGGGGCCGAGGCGTACTTTCGGCAAGCGTGGGGCGAGCGTGAGTGGGAAGATGCGAATGTAATGGGCATTGCGGGTTGGGGCTATAGCTGTTGGCGGCAAGGGAGAGTGGCTGAAGGGGAAAAAGCGGTTCGTTTTCTATGGGATAAATTGGGAGATGATTTATCGGCATGGCGAATCGCTTTACAGGGGGAGATTTTGCCATTGGTAGCCATTGGGTGGTGTTACACGGTGTGGCAAGATGAGGCAATTGGTGAGCAGATTAGGCTAGTGGGGAATGGGTTGTGGGCGGAGACGGCAGCGATGATTACGGATGAGGCGGTGGCCGTACAGTTTCAAGCGGTGTGTACAACCTATTTTCCTTTATCAAAGTAAAATTTCCTTACACAATCTTTACATTGTGTTTACCCCAAATTTGAGAAGATTAGGTATAGTTATAACTGTAGCGACCATCATGGTCGAAACGGAATTGAAAAACAATGAGCGTGGGGGATTAGCAGTTCATTTTTGAAGCAAATTAGTAAGAAAAGAGGAATTTGATCGATGTTGTTGAAATATTTTTATGACAAAGCTTTGGCTCACGCATCTTATATGGTTGGTTGTCAACGGACGGGAGAGGCATTAATTGTTGATCCGGGTCGGGATATTGATGGGTATTTGGCGGCGGCAGAGGCGGAAGGGATGACATTGGTGGGGATGGCGGAGACGCACATTCATGCTGATTATGTGTCAGGGGCGCGGGAGTTGGCCGAGCGTATTGGGGCTAAATTATATGTTTCTGATGAAGGGCCAGAAGATTGGAAATATTTTTATGCCCACGATTACGATGCGGTTTATCTGAAAGATGGTGATACTTTTACGATCGGTAATATCAAGTTTGAGGTTATGCACACACCTGGTCATACACCAGAAAGCATTTCTTTCATCTTAACGGATATGGGAGGTGGTGCGGATCGACCGATGGGGATTTTTACAGGGGATTTTGTCTTTGTTGGTTCGGTAGGGCGTCCAGATTTATTAGAAAAAGCGGCCGGGGTAGCGGGTACGGCTGATTCTGGGGCGCGTGATATGTTTAAATCGGTCGAACGGTTTAAAGCGTTGCCTGATTATTTGCAAGTGTGGCCAGCACATGGGGCTGGGAGTGCGTGTGGTAAAGGGTTGGGGGCCATTCCATCGAGTACAGTTGGCTATGAAAAGATGTTTAATCCAGCCATGGCTTATGACGATGAAGAGGCGTTTGTTAACTATTTGTTGGCTGACCAGCCGGAGCCTCCAACTTATTTTGCGGTGATGAAACGGGTTAACAAAGAAGGGCCGATGGTTTTGGGGGAGGCGGGTTTACCCATGCAGTTAGCGCCTACGGCGATGAGTGAGATTTTGTCGGCGGGTCATTTGGTAATTGATACGCGGAGTGCTGACGAGTTTGCGGCGGCGCATGTACCGGGCACGATTAATGTGCCCCCTAATTATCTGGCTCATTGGGCGGGTTGGTTTATTGATTATGACAAACCGGTTTATTTGATTAGTAGTGAGGGGTTGTTGGCGGAGATGGTGCGGGTGTTGCGCAAGATTGGGGTGGATCGGTTTGGGGGGTATTGGTTGGCAGCGGCGGTGGCCGAGGCTGGCTTAAATAGTGAAGATTATGAGGTGCGGTCGGCGACGGAACTGGCTGATGCGGTGCTTAATCAAGAGGTAATGGTGATTGATGTGCGAGGTGCGGTTGAATGGAATGAAGGGCGTTTACCTAATGCTGAGCATCTGTTCTTGGGTGGTTTGCTGGCTAAAGGCAAAGAAGCGATTAATGGCAAACCAGTGGTGGTCCAATGTCGGACTGGTGGCCGCTCGGCCATCGGAGCCAGTATCCTCCAAGCGGCAGGGGCTAGCAAAGTGATTAATATGGCTGGGGGTATTACGGAATGGGCCGAGGCGGGCTTGCCTGTCGAAGAGGCATAAATGGCTTGATAACGGGGGGAGAGCTTATTTTTAAGTGACAATAGTTTTTCTAAGTACAGTAATAAGGAGCAAGATATAATGGATTGGTTTTTTGGCATCTGGCCATGGTGGTTTTCAGGATTTATGTTAGGCATAGCTGTGCCTGTCTTATTTATTTTATCTGGTTATGCGCTGGGTATTTCATCTAGTTTGCGACATATTGGGTCTATGTGCTTACCAAACACGAATGTGCCCTATTTAAAAAATAATAATTGGCGGGGCGCCATTTGGAATTTAGTTTTTGTAATGGGGATTGTGGTTGGCGGGTTTATTGCGATACGGTATCTATCAAATGATGTAGCTGCCTCGTTACCGGTACTACCACCAGATAGTGATACGGGCTTTGGGCTTATTCGTTTGGGGATTGGGGGGATGTTTGTTGGCTTTGGGGCGCGGTATGCGGGGGGGTGTACATCGGGGCATTCAATTACGGGGATAGCGAATTTGAATTGGCCGAGTTTGGTAAGTACATTAGCGTTTTTCGCTGGTGGTTTATTTGCCACTTGGGTTTTAGGCTCATGGTTATTTTAAATAAGCGAAGAGGAACGGAGAAATAATATGGAACAAACAATGCAAAAAAAAGAGGATACTAGCTGGACATTAGCCTCTTTAATGGTTTATGTACGGATTTTATTAATGGGAATGTATTTTGGAGTTGTGCTGGTCAAAGCGGATGTGATACGGTGGGAGCGAATCAATGATATGTTTATGTTTCGTGAGCCAGATATGTATTTGATTATGGGCACCGCTGTTTTGGTGGGGATGATTGGTATGCAAATCATCAAGCGATTCAACATCAAAACGATTGATGGTGAACCAATTGCGTATCAGCCGAAACCGTATCATCGGGGCATTATTTCCGGTGGCGTTATTTTTGGGATGGGTTGGGCGATTACGGGGGCTTGTCCTGGCCCTATATACGCACAATTAGGACTTGGTGCGTGGCAAGCGATTATCACTTTGGGTGGGGCGTTAGCGGGGATGTATTTATATGGTCATTTTCAAGATTATTTACCACATTAATAAAGTTTAAATAATTACGGGCGATGGTGAATTGCGCGGATAATAAACATTATCCGCTTTTTTTCTGAGGGTAAAAGTAAAGGAGATAGGGTATACTTGAGTAGGGCGTGGGGTTGTTAAATCAAAATAAACAGTGGCTGAAACGAAAGAACAGATTTGAAATGATAGTTAGCTATCATTTAGGAGGATTCTATGGAAAACAAAATGATGTGGCGATATATTAATTTAGTGGCCGCTCTGGTGACGATTGGCGTCAATGCGATGGCAACCTTGTTACCATTAAATGGATTAGAAACAGGGGAGATATCGGATCGGTTTGAAGTATATTTCACGCCGGCAGGGTATGTATTTTCGATTTGGGGGGTGATTTATGTGGGGTGGTTAGCTTTCTCTATTTATGGCTTAACAGCTGAGGGGAAAAAGAATGAGCGTATTGATCAGATTGGTCCTTGGTTTTTAATTAGCAGTGTGGCTAATTCTGGCTGGATATTTTTGTGGCATTACGAATATTTTATTTTATCGGTGGGGGTGATGGGGGTATTGTTGGCTTCGTTGCTTGTCATTTATGTGCGCTTAGAGATTGGGCAGTATATTGCAGTGGGGGCAGAGCGGTGGTGCCTTGATATTCCGTTTAGTGTTTATTTGGGGTGGGTTACGGTGGCGACGATTGCGAATATAACGGCCGTTCTTGATTACGTCAATTGGGGCGCATGGGGTATCGCGCCAGAAATTTGGTTGAACATTATTTTAGCCGTTGCCGTTGCGATTGCGGTCGGGATACGTTTGACGCGACGGGATGGGGCTTATTTAGCGGTGTTTGTGTGGGCGTTTGCGGGGATTGCGACGAAACATGCTGATGTAACGGCCGTGGCGGCCGGTGCGTGGCTAGCGACTATCAGTGTAGCCTTGCTCATTGTGGCCTACTTGCCAGCGGTGGAAGGGAAGTTGCCACCTGTTTTTCGGGCTTAGGCTGTTTAAATTTGGTCTAGTTGCTGGCTGGTGGCGGTGATGAGAGGGATGAGGCGCGTGCTTTTTAGCTGTTGGGCTGTTTGCTGGGCTTCATCGAGGGTATGGCGGGCTGCGGTGAGGTGGCCGAGGCCAATGAGGGCGCGGGCTTGGCTGTGGAGGGCGCGAGCGAGGAACAAACGGCCGTTTTGCACTTTCAAATCCTCAATATGCTTAGTAATCAGCCGATACCCCCGCTCCCACTCCCCCTTTTCTAACCAATAATTGACCTCAGCTTGTACCCCAAAACAAAAGATAATGGCCGGGCCTTCATGAGGCATATCTTGCAAGGCGGGCAGTAACGCTTCAAACGTTTCATAATTACCCAGCCGCCAATGAACATACGCTTGGGCACTAAGCATATACGCTTGAAATGAGGGGGGAATATTGGACAATGATAACGCTTGCTCTAACGCAGTTAGAGCTGATTCAGTCTCGTCTAGCTCACTGTAAATGATAGCTAATGTAGCTTGATCCATGAAGGCTGGCACCATAAAGCCAGAGGGTTCGCTCAACGCAACAGCTGTAGACAAAGCTTCAATGACCAGCTGTGGTGGATCCCTATCTAGGTAAGCGAAACCAATCGCATGTTTAGCGTAAGCTTGACCCCATAAATTATGATTAGCGACGCTTATTTCGTATGCTTCTTGGGCTAAAACGATACATTTTTCTGTGTTGCCGACAAAGGCGTGATGCATAGCAGCCGTTGATAAATTGTCGGTTAGCATCGGTAAATTGTCTAAGCGGCGCCACAGGTCGCGGGAGCGTTGTAGGGCATTGAAATGAGCCTCTTTTTGTCCTGTTAAACTGTAGGTGTGACTCAAATCGTTGAAGATAAATGCTTCTAGGGTTTGTCGCTTAACTATTTGTGGCTGGTCAAGGGATAAAGAAGATGTGGCTTGTTCATCTAAAAGGGTTAATGCTTGTTGGCCGTGGAATGAAGCTTGGGATAAATCGCCCACCGCACGATAAAGATTGAGTAAGTTATGATGAACTTCAGCAGCAAGGAGAGGCTCTTCGAGTTTTGTAGCCAGTTTCAGCGCCTCGTCAGCTAAAATTTGGGCTTGTTGGGGATTGTTGAGCAAATTGGTGGTGGCGTATATTTTGCCTTGGTGAATCAAAGATTGTAAATAAAGCCGCTCGTCAGCATAATTTTGGGCGACCGTAGCCATTGTTTGATAGGTGTGGAGAGCATCATCAAAACGGGATTGGAGCTCAAGCGCTCGGCCATACAGCGTATACAGTTCGACTAAATTGTCTGGTCGCCATTTATGCTCGTTTATCAAGGCTAAAGCCCGTTCAAAGTAACCAATCCCTTTGGGTAATGCATATTGCCCCACCGCTTTTTGACCGGCGATGAAGCTGTACTGATACTCTTTCGCCCAAACCTCGGCCTGCTGATAATGATAAGCCAAAGCCTCACAATGGGGGAGCAAATCATCCGCATACAATTTTTCTAACCCCTCGGCCGCCTGCCGATGCAGTTGCCGCCGCCGACTTTGAACTTGCATATTGTAGAGCGCATCACGCAACAATGTATTGGTGAAAATATAATGATTCAATGATAAGGCTTGCCAAACATCTGCGGCCTCACCCGTTTGCAGTTGTGGGGCTAGCTCATAATCGGGCTCATAGGTAGCGATTAGGTGGGGGCGTTCCCATTCATAGCCAAGAATGGCCGCTATTTGGCTTGTCTCTTTGGTTCTGGCCGGCAGTTGGTCAATACGAGCGACCAAAACGGTTTGGATATCGGTTGGTAATGTGTTTAGTTGGGAGAGGGAGCTGGTGAGACCATCTGGGCTGGTTGTGAGTTGATCTTCGGCTTGCAAATATTTGATTAATTGGATTAGGAAAAAAGGATTGCCTTGGGCTCGCTTAAAAAGCTCAGCACAGAAGTCAGGGGCGGGTGCTTGAGGGAGTATGGTGGTGATAAGTTGATACGCCTCGTCGGTAGTGAGGGGAGAAAGGGTCATACTGGTTGTTAGCCAACTGGGTTCCGATGAGGCTTCATCGGAACCGGTTAAGGGTGACCGGCTAACGATTAGAATCGCAAAGGGGGTTTCAGCCAAAGCCGTACTGATTTGGGGCAGAATGGCCTGGGTTGCGTCGTCAAGCCAGTGGGCATCTTCGAGATAGAGGATAGTTGGTTGATTATGGGCACAGGCGTGGAGGAAGTTGATGATGCCGGCTACCATATTATTAAAACGGTTTTGAGGAGAGTCTTCGAGGCGGTCATAAGGGGAGTTGGGCCAGTAGATATCGACGAGGGCGGCGAGGAAGGATTCGGCTTGGCCGAGGGGAGTTTGCAACACTGGGGGGCAAGCAGCCCGTAGACGTTGAAACTGGTGGCGAAACATTTTTGCTCTTTCATCAGCTGTTTGTTCGGTGGTTAAGCGAAAATATTGGTGCAGGAGGTAACGAAAAGGGTTGAGTGTAGTGGTGATAAGGGGATCGGCATGGGTGAAGAGCCATTGGGGTGGGTGGGGACTGTTATTGAGTTGTTGGCGGATGGTATCGATAAGGTGGCTTTTGCCGGTACCGGCTTGGCCATGGAGGTAGAGGGTGCCGGGTGAACGGCCGTTGGCCAACGGCTCCAAAAAAGTAACAATCTTTTGCCGAATTGCCTGGTGCCCAATAAAAGGATGCGTAAACTGAGGCATTTGGCTTTGTTGGCGACCGTGCAGTTGATAGACGGCTTGTGGCTGTGAAAACCCCTTGAACATTTGTTCTTTTTGGGGGCTGATATCAAAATGGTTCCGCCCCTTGCTAAATAGATTTTCATCCAGCCAAATGGTGTGGGGTGGGGCGGCAACCATAAGCCGTGCGGCAAGATTAACCCCATTCCCATAGCAGGTGAACTCCCCTTGTAATGAAGAGCCAATAACACCTGCATGGGCAATTTGGCGCGTTAAACCAGCACGTAAGGGAATGGTTAGCTGTTGTTGCAAAGTAAGAATAAAGTTTAGAGCCCGATCAACATCATTTTCGTAGGCACGGGGTACGCCCCAAAAGAGCAAGGCATGGAACCCTTTATCACCAAAATCAAGACGGTTGAGGACACCACCATAAGTTTCCTGCAAGGCAAGGATGGTTTGGGCGATGTTACTGACCTCATCTTCACTTAGTTGGCTAGGAAAACTGATAAAGATATTAATAATGTGTCGAAATTCGCCGAGTTGGTTGCTAGCGAAGAGAGATGGGTCAAAAAAAAGCGACATGATGTCACTGTTTGGTTTAGGAGGATATTGATGAAGCGGTAATGAAGTGGTAGGGAAGGGGGAATGTAATAGGTGATGCTCACCAACAGGCGTTGTGGCTAGGTAGGGCAGGGCTTCTTTGACAATAGGATTGATAAGCAGTTGATTGGTAGATGCATCCTTTTCGGCGGCGGCGGCGCGGTTGATAGCGGTGCCACGAAAGTAGAATGTGGCTCGTTTCTTATCAGGGGCTGTAATGATGCGCCAGCGGCATTCGCCGCTGGCCACGCCCACTTTGACCCCAATCGTAAAGGTTTCGTTATCGGCACTATAGTTGGGATGGGCGATAATGGTTTCGAGGATGGTGATGCCAGCGGCTAACGCGCGTTCCATGCCATTGGTGAGGTCTGTTTCTGCTGGTTTTGTGGGGAAGAGGGCGGTAAAGGCATCGCCAGCAAAGACAGTGATAAAGCCGTCGTGGGCGTAGATGGCGGCGACGAGGGGGTCAAATAGTTGGCGCATGATACCAGCCATTAGTTCGGCACCATATTGGCCGCGGCTCATCAGGGCGTACATGATTTTACTGAAGCCGGAGATGTCGACAAAGAGGCTAGCGGCAGTGATGTGACCTTGGGTGTGGCCGAGGGCGTATTGTTCTAAAATGAAGGGGGAGACAATTTGATGTGTCATGGATAGATGATACATGAAGTGGGGGGAATTAACAATGGGGCCGTGTGTTGCAATCTTTCCGAAAGATTTATGAAAGTAAATTTATGAAGACCTTCCGGAAAGATGGTATTAAAAAAGCCCTTCGCAGACATTTAGTTGCGAAGGGCTTTTTGTTATTTACATTTATCGTAAATGCAGGTTATGGTATTAGCTAATCGAGGTCAAATCGATCGAGGTTCATCACTTTGTCCCAGGCGGCGACAAAATCATTGACGAATTTTTGTTCCGCATCACTCGTGGCATAAACCTCGGCCAACGCACGCAGTTGCGAGTTTGAGCCAAAAACGAGATCGACACGTGTGCCCGTCCATTTAAGCTCGCCAGTAGCCCGGTCACGCCCTTCAAACAACGCTTCTTCATCGGACGTAGCGGTCCAAACGGTGCTCATATCGAGCAAGTTGGTGAAGAAATCGTTGGATAATGTTCCTGGTTTGTCGGTGAAGACGCCATATTCAGTTTGGCCTGAATTTGTGTTCAAGGCACGCAAGCCACCAACAAGAACGGTCATTTCAGGAGCGGTCAAGGTCAATAGTTGCGCCCGATCAACCAACAGCTCCTCAGCCGAAACCGAGAACTTGCCTTTGAGATAGTTGCGGAAGCCATCAGCTTGTGGTTCAAGGACTTCAAATGCTTCTACATCCGTTTGCTCTTCAGTTGCATCGGTGCGGCCAGGGGTGAAGGGGACAGAAACACCATGCCCCGCTTTTTTGGCGGCTTGTTCAATCGCCGCACAGCCACCCAAGACGATTAAATCAGCGAGGGAGACTTTTTTGTTGCCTGATTGAGCCGTGTTGAAATCAGCTTGGATGCTTTCCAAAATTTCCAAGACATGGGCTAATTGCCCAGGATCGTTGGCTTCCCAATCTTTTTGGGGGGCCAGACGGATACGAGCACCGTTGGCACCACCACGTTTATCGGAGCCACGGAAGGTTGAGGCCGAGGCCCAGGCGGTACTAACAAGTTGTGAGATAGACAGACCAGAACCTAAAATCTTGGTTTTGAGATCGGTGATATCTTGTCCCTCAATTAAATCATGGTCGACGGCCGGGATGGGATCTTGCCAGATAAGCTCTTCGTCGGGGACGAGGGGGCCGAGGTATAAAGAGCTAGGACCCATGTCCCGATGCGTTAATTTGTACCAAGCACGGGCAAATGCATCAGCAAATTCGTCTGGGTTTTCATGGAAACGGCGGGAAATTGGTTCGTAAATGGGATCCATGCGTAAAGCGAGGTCGGTGGTAGCCATCATGGGGGCGTGTTGCTTTGTTGGATCATGGGCATCAGGGACCGCATCGGCGGCGGCACCATCTTTGGGTTTCCATTGGTGGGCACCAGCCGGGCTTTTGACCAGCTCCCATTCATAGCCAAAGAGGGTGTCGAAGAAACTGTTATCCCATTTGATTGGGGTAGGGGTCCAAGCACCTTCCAAACCACTAGTGATGGTATCTACACCTTTGCCGCTACCGAAACTACTTGTCCAGCCGAGGCCTTGTTCGGCGAGGCCAGCCGCTTCAGGTTCAGGGCCGACGAGGGCGGCATCGCCCGCGCCATGGGTTTTACCAAAGGTGTGGCCACCCGCGATGAGGGCGACCGTTTCTTCATCATTCATGGCCATGCGACCGAACGTTTCACGGATATCGTGAGCGGCGGCTAAGGGGTCGGGGTTACCGTTGGGTCCTTCGGGATTAACGTAAATGAGGCCCATTTGGACGGCAGCGAGAGGGTTTTCGAGGTCCCGTTCACCACTGTACCGTTTATCACCAAGCCAGGTCTCTTCGGCACCCCAGTAAATATCTTCTTCTGGTTCCCAGACATCTTCACGCCCGCCACCAAAGCCAAATGTTTCCAGACCCATCGATTCGAGGGCGCAGTTGCCGGCCAAAATCATGAGATCAGCCCAAGAGATTTTGCGGCCATATTTTTGTTTAATCGGCCATAATAGACGGCGAGCTTTGTCGAGGTTGGCGTTATCGGGCCAGCTATTGAGGGGAGCGAAGCGTTGGGTACCGGCCGAGGCACCACCACGTCCATCCCCAGTCCGATAGGTGCCGGCGCTGTGCCAGGCCATACGGATAAAGAAGGGGCCGTAGTGACCGTAATCAGCTGGCCACCAATCTTGGGAATCCGTCATTAGGTCGTAGAGGTCTTGGCGTACAGCTTCGAGGTCGAGGCTGTTGAAAGCCGCGGCGTAGTCGAAATCGTCACCCATAGGGTTAGCCAAGGCCGAATTTTGGTGCAGAATTCTCAGATTGAGTTGATTGGGCCACCAGTCACGGTTCGAGCGACTACCGACGGAACTGGTAGAGCCACCAGTAAAGGGACATTTGCTTTCGTTATCCATATATTTTCTCCAATTTTGTATTATAACGTTGTCAATAGACAAGTTGAGGAATGCCAATGGCATCAGGTCAACTTGGTGTAGTTTGTGATGTTGTTGCCGAGGGTTTGAGGGCCGAGGCAACTTTTTAAAAGCACATATTTAGGACAAAATAATTGTACATTAGTTTGACAGGGTTAGCTAGCTAAACAGCCTGTTTACAAGCAGGTCTTAAGACAAACTTAAAGATTCAAGATGCAAAACAGGAGTTCTAGGTCATCAGCTTATTGTTAGGTATACTACAGTTACAGAGGATATCTTTGTTGCAACTTATAGGTCAAATAAATAAAAACCAATGTATTCACCTTCACTAATCCCAGTAGTAGAAAGCTGTGAAAAAGCAAAGTAACCCAACCATTGCTAAATACAACATTATTTAAAAGCACCGCTACTGCTGATACTACAAATCCGCTAATCATCATTTTGAACATATAAGGTCGTAAAGAAAACGGGTATAGGTCTCGGTGCCAGAACAAATTTAAGATACAACTTATGGTATTCAAAGCTAGTGAAGCTAATTTTATTGTTAAGATCAGTTCAGTTATTGTCATAATTATTGATCCATCCAAATTAGCACGTTATTCTACAAGTATATCATAAAGATTACATGTTGAAGCTACGCACAAATTTTATGACCCATCCCAATAACCGTACACATAAATGGCCAATCATTATACCCACAATAAAAGGAAATATGGCTCATTACCAAGGCCACGAAAACACACCTCTCTCATTTGTTTTCGTGTAGTTGTTTTCGAGAATTCAGGGTAGGGGGATGCATCTTCATATAAGCGGTTAATCACAACACCGAAAACTGTTTTTCTGTTGTATGTGCGCTTGATGTCATTATGCTTATGCCGTTTCTTTCTCCGTATACACAAAATAATCGGCAAAAAAAATTAACGATGACTGGGGGAAGCGCACTCAAAATCACGCTTATCGGGGGAAGCTGACCCATGGAGCCGGCTTTCAGCCAGTTTTCCAGAGAAAATTATATAGTTTTACTAATATAACTTAATTTAAGTATAATAACGACAACAAACACCATCAATGAAAACTTGGGTGACTTCGGGCTCATGCACTTCCCCACCCTTTTGTTGTCCCTTCACTCTCCCCAACTTTCCGCCCCGCCCAAAACAATCGTCACAATTCAATAATTGCTTAGTAGTATGATACAATCAAAGTATGAACACAAAAAACCATAACACAACAATTAATACTGATTGGCAAACAGCAACAGCCCCCCCCACCCTCGGCCACCACACCCTCCACATCTGGCGCGCCCCCCTTTCGTGGCCCC
>DATHYN010000351.1:0-1066 GCA_035459145.1 Anaerolineae bacterium
ATGATGCCCGTCACGAACTACTCTGGCAAGATATACTCTACATCACCATAAAATATCAGACCATCTTTTGCATTACCGCCGATGGCATCTACAAAGCCCCTTTCCCCCACCGCATAGACACCGATGCCTTCATCACAGCCATCAACCAATTCGCTCCCGCCCCCCAACAACTCCTCAAAAACAAATTGGTTGAACCAATTATCAACAACCTTGAACAAATCCGAGCCACCACCCCCACTCCCTTCACCTTCTATATCAAAGCCCGCTACCGCTTAGGCATAATCGTTAGCCTCACCATTCTTTTCTCTCTCTTCCTATTAGCTGTATACAGTGTCCAACAAACTTTTACTGGCAATTTAACCACCTACAACAGCGTCGCTATCCTCTGCACGGCCACCTGCTTTTTCCCCATACTCCTTTTCCATATCATCTACCTCGGCCGCACCCTCTGGAACAACATCAGCCACGTCACCATCGATGATACCACCATTACCACGCACACCTTCGGCTCACAAAAAACAATCAATTGGTCACAAATTACGGACGTTGCCTATAATGGTTATTTAGACATAACCATAAACAGCCATCAACAAACCCTTATCCTCTACAACAGCCGCTACTGGCGCCAACCTAACCCCCAATATCAACAATACATCTACGCTCAACTATGGCACCACGGCATTCTACCCCCCGATGAACTTCTTCTCCAAGATGTTCCCCATCGACCATGGCTACCCGTATACACCGCCCCTAACCCCACCATCCACTACACCACCCTCGACCCCGACTCCCCCAAAACATAACCACCCTCTTTTCACGCCACCACCCACCAAGCAACTTGAAAAATCCGTACCCCCTCCCTCACCTCACCAACACAAAAAAATCCGTCCAATCCCCAAAATCCGCGTCAAAACCCACCAACCATCCTCAAACCAACACCTCCCTCAAACAAAACTACCCTCCCTCCCCATACTCAGCCAACCCCTCCTGCCAACCACTCCCAGCCACAAAACGCCCATAAAGATAAATAACCCCACATCCCAACACCATCCCCCCCAACCCCAAC
>DATHYN010000352.1:0-3518 GCA_035459145.1 Anaerolineae bacterium
GGATTCAGGGGAATCGGGCTTATTTGTCAGGTGGGGGTTTGGTTTTGACGGGGGGTAGTGATTTGTATGTGGATAATGGGGCGGTGATTGATAATGTGGCCAGCTCTTATGGTGGAGGGATTTGGGCGAGTGGGACGGGGACGGTGGTTGATTTTGATACCTTTACGGCGAGTACAACGTGTGTGCGCGAGAAGTGTGCGCAGTTAAGCAATAATAGCGCATTGGGTTTGCATGGTGGGGGGATTTATGCGGATGATCGCGTGATAGTTGATTTAGAAGCGGTTTATATGGAAGGGAATGGGGCGTTTTTTGGGAGTGGGGTATATGCGGTGGGAGGAAATACACGCATTAATATGGATAGTGTGATGTTGGTTGATGGGGAGGCGACGAACTATATTTTGAGCGTGTACGATCCGGGGATTGGGACGCCGGAGTTGACGATTAATAGTAGCACGATTGCGGGCAATAGCGGGCAGACGAGTTTGTGGCAGGTAAGTGGTGGGGGAACATTTGATGGGTTTGGGTTGATTGTGGCGGAGAATGATGGGGGGAATTGGTATGATGGGGGCGGGGTGGTGATGATGGATTGTTCGGTATTGTCGATGAGTTATGTGGGGAATGGGAATGTGGTGGCGGATCCGTTGTTTGTTGATAGTGCTAACGGCCGTTATCATATCAGCAAAAATTCGCCAGCGATTGATATGTGTAATAGTGGTTTTACGATTGATATTGATCGGGAGAGTCGGCCGCGGGATGTGGCCGATCAGGGGGCGTTTGATGGTACCAGCTTTTATGTGAACGGACGTGGGGATGTGGCCCAAGCGACGGAGGCGGTACGCCTGCGTGCGGATGTGGGGTTGGGGATGGTGATGGGGGTGACGGTTGATGTGGTGTGGGCGGAACAGTATGGAGATGCGTTGTGGGTGGGGTTGACGGCGGAACAGAAAGCGAAGTTAGCGGCCAGCGGACTGCCTTATCAGAACGTGGCGGGGTATGGGGAGATAGCGTTTGATCGGTTTCGTTTTGATCCGGTAGTGGATGGTGAGCCGTGGGGGCAGTTAGGAGCGGCGGCCGGGGCGGTGATGACGGATGAGGGGTATGGTTTGTATTTCGTTCAGCTAAGTGGGCCAGCGACGGACGAAGATATGGAAGATTTGGGGGTGACGGTTGAGCTGTTGCAATATTATCCGCAGGGGAGTTATTTGGTGTGGGGGACGGCGGCGGATATTGAACGGTGGCAGGAGATTAGTCCGAAAGCACGGTGGGCGGGGGTGTATCATGTTGGTTATCGGTTGACGACGCGGACGGTCAATGCGTTGATGACGGAAGCGGGGGAAAAAGTGAGTCGGTGGCAGATTTTGATGGTTGATGATGGGCGTTTGGGTGAGTTGGAGAGGTTGGTGACGGCGAATGGGGGTCGGATTATGGCGCGGGGCGGGCAAACGGCGTTGGGTGAGGGGGTGGGGTTGGCTCATTGGGAGGTGGTGATGCCGGTGGCGGGGGTGCGGGCGGTGGCGGCGTGGCCGAGTGTGATGGTGGTGGAGGTGATGGATTTGCCACAAGCGGGTGATGAGTCATCGAATCAAATTATCGCCGATAATGCGCCTGGTGGGGTGCCGCAGATTGGTTATCAGAACTGGTTGGCTACGGTGGGGTATGATGGGAGTGGGGTACGGGTGGCGATTATGGATAGCGGGGTGGATTGGGACCATCCAGATTTGAATGTGGCTTCGGGGTCGGAGTATGGGGGGTATGCGGAGGCGGGTGAACCGGGCTCGGATGGGGGTGGTGGCCCTGATTCGGGGCATGGGACGCATGTGGCGGGGATTGTGGCGGGGACGGGGGTATCGGGGGCGGATGATGCCAATGGATTTTTGTATGGGTTGGGGGTAGCGCCGGGGGCGACGTTGCATGCGCAGGATATTTTGGATTCGTGGCCGGGGGTGAATGTGGCGGTGGCGGATGCGGCGACGTATGCGGAGGTGAGTAATAATTCATGGGGATGGGGGATTGGGTATAATACGCAGAGTGTGGGGTATGCGTTTAATACGTATTTGTTGGATGAGTATACGTTGGATTCGACGTCGCAGGGGGCGGCGCCGCGGTCACCGTTTACGCATATTTTCTTGGCGGGGAATAATGGTGATGATTGTGGTTCGCCACCGTGTGTGCGGACGTTTTGGGAGCCGGCCGAGGGGAAAAACTTATTGACGGTGGGGAGCACGGATAGTTATCGGAACGGGGAGATTGATAATATTTCGCCGTTTAGTAGTCGTGGTTTGGCGGCGGATGGGCGGATTAAGCCGGATGTGATGGCGCCGGGGAATTTGATTGTGAGTACGGAGAATGGGGATGGGGTGAATACGAAATGTACTATTTCGCCGAGTGGGGAGTTGCAACATGCGTATTGTAACGGGACGAGTATGGCGACGCCGCATGTGACGGGGATGGCGGCGTTGTTTGTGCAGAAGTGGTTGGCCGAGGGGGTGGGAACGGCCGTGCCTGAACCGGCGACGATCAAAGCGGCGATTATCGCCACCACTGATGATTTGGGTGGGGTTGATAACGGGTATGGGACGCCGATTACGGCGCGGCCGAATGGTGATCAAGGGTGGGGGCGGGTTAATTTATCCCGCTTGTTAGCGCCGCCAGTGACGGTGCAATATTATGAAAATCCGATGTTGTTGAGTGGGACGGGGATGATGTGGGAGACGACGGTGGCGGTTTATGATACGAATGAGCCGTTGCGGATTACGTTATCGTGGTCGGATCAGCCGGGGGCGAGTAATAATCCGCAGCCGGCGTTGGTGAATGATTTAGATTTGGAGGTTGTGGGGCCGGGTGGCGTGACGTGGGTGGGGAATGATTTTGCGGCGGATGGGTGGACGGTTGATGGGGGGAGTGTGGCTGGTAATGATAGTTTGAATACGGTTGAGAATGTGTGGTTAGAAGTGCCAGCGGCGGGTGTGTACACGATACGGGTGCAAGGGGCGGCGATTAATGGGAATGGATATTATTACAATGGGGATGCGACGGATCAACATTTTAGTTTGGCCTGTTATAATTGTGAGCAGATTGTGGCCGGGACGTATGATGCGGGGGCGGATGAGTTGTACGCCCAAGTGGGGATTGATGGTGATTTTTGTGAATATGGGTCGATTGGGGATGCGTTGGCAGCGGTGGGGAGTGGGGGAACGGTGTATGTGCCGGGTGGAATTTATACGGGGTCGTTGGGTATTATTAACAAGGATGTGACGTTGGTGGCGGCGACGAATAATTGTGCTGAGGTGGATGCGGGAGCGGAGGTGATTGTGACGGGTGGGGGAAATGTGGCTACATTTGGTGGGGTGATGCAAGTGGGGGCGGGTGAGGTGGTGACGTTAACGCATATGACGGTGATGAGTGGGGTGGCGGATTATGGTGGGGTGGTTTATGTGGGTGGGTCGGGTCGTTTGGTGTTGGAGGGGACGACGATCGGTGATGGGCGGGCGAATAGTTTGGGTGGGGGGATTCGGGTG
>DATHYN010000353.1:0-7010 GCA_035459145.1 Anaerolineae bacterium
GGGGCTTTGGTAGCGAGGTCGATGATGACGAGTTCAGCTGGTTTGGGTGGTTTACGAAAAACGGGGGTTTCGGGACGGGGGATGTTGGGTGCGGGTGTTGTGGTGGTGGCGGTGGGTGGTGGGGGGACGGGGATGGCGGTACCGACGATAGCTGGTTTATCTGGTTCTTCTATTTTGCGCCAATCGGCTTGAATGACGGTGCGACCGGTCTGGGTGGAACGGGGGGAGCGTGGTTTGGGGGTGGGGCGGGTGAAAGGCCACCAAGAGGAGGTAGAATGATTAGAATTAGTGGTGGTGGGCGTGGCGGTGCCGTTGAGTTGTTCGCCCCATTTTTTAAGTTGTTGGGCAAGCCAGCGGAGACTTTTGAGAAAATCGGCCCAGGAGACTTTGGTAAGGAGGGCGAGGCCGAGGGTGAGGGTGAAAAGATAGACATAGCTGGTCATGAGGGGGCCGAGAAGTTCGAGGAGAGGTTCGCCGATGGCCCAGCCGATGAGACCGCCACCAGCACCTTGGTAGGCGGTTTGTTGGGTGGCACCTTGCCAATGGTGGCTGAGGGCGAGGAGGAGGAGGAAGAGGAGTTCGCCGCCAACGATTTGGAGGGGGGTGACACGGTAAGGAAGTTTTACTTGGTGGAGGATGAGATGGATGCCGGTGAGGGCGAGGAATATGTTGGCGATGAAGCTGCCCCAGCCCATGAGGGTGTGCCACCAGCCGGTCCAAGAGACGAGCCAAGGTGAGGCGGTAAGGCGGAGGAGGCCGAGAAGGGTGACGGAGGCGATGATGAAGAGGATGAGGCCGAGGATTTCGACTTGGCGTTGCATGAGCCAAGGGATTAAGAGTTCGTCCCAAGTTTTTTTAGTTGTGGGGGTTGTTGACTCGTTATTATGTGTCATATCATCCTAATTATAGGGGATAAGTGTATTAAACTAAATAATCTCGGTATATGATCTTGAAAATATGCTGTTTAATACGTTATGGATTCCGGCCTTCGCCGGAATGACAGTTGGAAAGGGATTGGTTGTCGATTATGAACCATCCCCTTTATTTTATGTCAATTTTGGTTGGTTGGGTAGGGGTAGGCGTTTATTTTATTATAGCAGAACGGATGTTCGTTGTGAAGGGGGAGAATGGGGGGGACGCGGAGGCGGAGGATGGGGAGAGAGGGAGTGGAGGCCGAGGGCAGGGTATGCGAGAGGTTAGATGATGGGGGACGCGGCCCGTTCGACAAGCTCAGGGCAAGCTATTGTGCGAGAGAAGGTTAGGCGGGGACGGGTGAGGTCAGGCGCACAATGCCGCGTCATTACGGGGGCTGGCGCGGGGGTGGGAGGGGGGAGGGAGAGGGGCAGAAGGCCGAGGGGATGTGATGAGAGAGGTGAGGTTAGGGGGGACGCGGCATTATGCGAGAGAAGGTATGAAGTTTTTAGGAAGTGTAGGCGCATAATGCCGCGTCATTACGGAGGGGGAGGCGCCTAATGCCTTGTTGGTATGGTTGGTTAGTAGCCGCTTTGGCGGACCATGGTGGAGAGGGTGAGGGTGAGGAGTTGGCCCATGGTTTGGAGTTTGTCTGGTTGGATGTTGTCGAGGGTGTCTTGGTGGGGGGGAAGGTGGCCATCGGTCCAGGCGAGGTAGGCCCAAGGGGCGTTACCGGGACGGTCGATAGTGGTGTAGGGGTGATAGGGGGGGAGTTGGCTGTTGATGGAAATGTCGAGGTCGGCGGCGGTGTTTTCGACGAGGCGGCGGAGGCGGGGGGTGGTATCGGGGTGGAGGAAGAGGTCGGCGCCGCCGTAGCCGGCGTAATCGATTTGGAAGAGGGCGATGGGACGGAGGGGGGCGGTGGAGGCGAGGTAGCGAAAGGAGTCGGTGTCGGTGACGAAGTTGTCGAGGCCGTTGTTGTCGAGGTGGCGGCCGCCCCACGCGATGAAGAGGACGGGACGGCGGGTATCGATCTCTTGTTCTTGCCAGAGGCGGGCGATTTCGAGGAGGATGCTAATGCCGCTGGCGTTGTGATTGGCACCGATGAAGGGTGGTTGGTCAGGAGTGGTGGGGAGTGTGTCGTAGTGGGCGACAACGATAATAAGTTCGCTGGCTAAGTTAAAATCGGAACCGGGTAGGTAGCCGAGGACGTGCGGGACGGGGGTGGGTTGGGGATTGGTGAGTTGGAGGGAGAGGTTGAGGGTGGTGGGGAGGTTGTAGGTTTGCCAGCCGGGGCCAGTTTGGGTTGGGGTGAGGGTGTTGGCGTAAAAATCGGACCAGGTGTGGTTGCTGGCAGCGAGAATTTGGTCGGCGGCGGCGGGGCGAAGGCGGAAGACGGGGTGTTGAGGGGTGCGTAGGTAGTCACGATTGGGGAAGGCAAGTTGGGTTTGCGAGCGGATGGCGTCACGGTCATCGGAGGTGACCCAGAGGATGGCTTGGGCACCACGGATGAAGGCTTCGGTGGCGAAATCGGGGGGGGCGGTGGCTTGGTGGGCGAGGAGGATGCGGCCGCGGAGGTCGAGTTGGTTGAAGCTGGACCAATCGAAACGTTGATTAGGGTCAAAGGTGATGGTGGTGAGGGGGGCGGTTAGCTGACCGGAGCCGGCGTGGCCTTCGATCATGAAGCCGAAGTCGATTTGGTGTTGGAAGGTGTGCTGGGGAGAGCGATCGGGGTTGAGGAGTTGGAGTTGGGGAGTGGTAACGGGGGTAACGAGGTGGGTGGTGGCGGTGTAGATGTGGGTTAGGTTTTCGTCGCGCCAGCCGGGTTGGAGGCCGTAGGTGGCGAATTGGGTGGCGATATATTGGGCGGCGGCGGTGTGGTCGGGATGGCCGGGGGCGCGGTGGGGGAGGTTGGCGAGGGCGGCGGTGTGGTCGTACGCTTCTTGGCCGGTGAAGGCGCGGGAGACACGGGCGAGCCAGGGGGCGGGGCCGGTGGTGTTCATGGTGAAGACGGTGGCCCAGCTGATGAGGAGGATGACGAGAATCATCCGTTTTTTGAGGAGGAAGCTGGTGTTGACGTAGTGGCGTTCCATGAGGCGGCGAAGGCCTTCGCCGAGGGCGTTGAAGCCGATGACGGTGATGAAGAAGGCGAGGGCGGGGGGAAAGACGATGAATGGTTTGGTACGGAGCCAGCGGTAGCCTTGGGCGAGCATGGCGCCCCATTCGGGGACGGCGGCGATGCGTTGGACTTGGAGGCCGACGATGTCGTCACCGGTGGCGATGTGACTGCCACCGCCGATGAAGATGCCGACGAAGCCGAGTTCGCCGAGGAGGAGGACGACGGCGCCGAGTTCAAAAAAGGTCAGGATGAGGAGTTGGGGGAGGATGTTGGGCCAGACTTGGCGGACGACGATTTCGAGGTTGGTCATGCCGAGGGAGCGGGCGCCTTCGATGTAGGGCATTTGGCGGATGACGAGGATTTCGCCACGGATGTATTGGGCGATTTCGGTCCAGCCGATGAGGGCGAGGCTGATGATGAAGACGATGAGGCCACGGCGGATGTCGAGGGCGAAGATGAGGATGATGCTACTGATGAGCATGGGGATGGCGGTGAGGGTGCTGATGAGGCCCATGATGAGGCGGTCGATGAATTTGCCTTCGAACCAGCCGGCGAGACTGCCGAGGATGAGGCCGACGATGACGCGGGCCATGGTGATGAAGAGGCAGGCGACGAGGGTGTTGCGGGCGCCGTAGAGGAGCATACTGAGGATGTCGTTGCCCCATTGGTCGGTGCCGAGGGGGTATGGGGGGGAGGGGTCGAGAGGGGGCTCGATCCAGACGCCGTTTTCGAAGTGGGGGGTGACGTATTGGCCGGCGATGTAGGGGTTGACGGGTGCCCAGAGGGGGCCGAAGAGGACGATGAGGAAGAGGGTGGTGACGATGAGGGCGCCGAAGAGGAGGGGGGGATTGAAAACGATGTCGGGCCAGCGGGGGGCTTGGACGCCGGGGGCGGGGCCGCCAGAGGCGGCGCGGCGGATTTTGGTGATGCGGTTACGGGGGTTGATGATGAAGTCGAGGAGGTTTTTGAGCCAGTTTAGGGGTTTCATTCGGTTTGTGCCTCGCGGATGCGGGGGTCGATGAGCCAGTAGGCGATGTCGAGGAGGAGGTTGATGATGAGGATGGTGAGGCCGAGGGCGGTGGCGAGGGTGACGACAACGGCCGTTTGGCGTTGGTCGATGGCTTGGAGGAGGCGGAGGCCGAGGCCGGGCCAGAGGAAGAAGAATTCAACGACGGGGAGGGTACTGAGGGAGAAGCGGAGGGAGACGCCGACGGCGGTGAGGAAGGGGACGGCGATATTGGTGAGGGCGTGGAGGTTGAGGATACGGCTTTGGCGGAGCCCTTTGGCGTGGGCGGTGCGGATGTAATCTTGGTCGAGGACACGGCGGAGAGAGAGGAAGGTGGTGCGGGTGAGGTAGGCGAGGGGGCGGGCGGTGAGGACGAGGACGGGCATGAGCATATGTTGGTAGTCCCAGCCGAAGCCGCTCATTTTAACGAGTTGGCGGGTGAAGGTTTGGGCGTATTCGATGGCGCCGAGTTGGAGGAGGAGGGCGCAGAAGAAGGCGGGGGCGGAGACGCCGATGATGGTGAAGGTGAGCATGGTGAGGGCGAGGCTGGCGCGATGGGTGATGGTGAGGAAGATGCCGAGGAGGAGGCCGAGGATGGTGGCGGTGGTGAGGGAGATGGTGAGGAGGCCGAGGCTATTGATGTAGCTGGTGCGGAGGATGGTGGTGATGGGGGTGAAACGGCCGTTGTCGTTGGCATTGCCGAGGTTGCCGGAAAGGGTGCGGCCGAGGTAGGTGCGGGTGTCGTCCCAAGCGGGTTGGATGTAGGCGCGGATGTCGAAGTTTGGTTCGGGGAGTTCGGAGTTGCGGGTCATGCGCATGCCGAGGTGGGTGAAAAAGATGATGGCGAGGTAGACAAGGAGGATGAAAAGGATACGGCGACTAATTAATTGAAGCATAGGGGGGAGTTTAGCCTAAATCAGGGGGTGAGGCAATCGGATTGTAAAGTTTTTTACAGTAAAAACGTGACTAAAGTCACTGTGTTTAGGGTGAAAATTGTTTATAATATGGTGTGTAGTGTCTAAGAAAGCCCAATTAATTGATTATAAGCTATCATATTTTAATTCGCTGTATTGTTATATTGGGTTGTAAACAGATGAAAGTAAACTGAGGAGTTATCTCAGTTATAGATAAGCAAAGGAGATATAGTTTTTATGTTAGGACATAAAAAAGATACAATTTTACGCAAAGTATTACGGACATTACGATTTAGTCGGTTACGGCATGAAGAAAAGCGGCCGGAACGGCAAGAAGCGATGCGCCAGCAGTTGGGGCAGTTGCGACAAATTTCGCGACGGAGTCAGCCACAGCCAGCGTCGGAGGTGTTACAGAATAAACTGAAGCAGATTCAGTAGGTGGGGAAGATAATTTAGGGGGGAGCGTGAGAAGTCGGACAGTTTGTCCGGCTTTTTTTGTGTTACAATTTAGGTGGGTAGATGGAACTCTGATGGGACTGATTGGATTGATGGGACTGATTTTTTTATGGGGAATTGTTCTCGATGAAAAAGTAGAGATATGGATGAGGTGTGAAGGATGAGTTGTGTACATTGTGGTGAGCCGTTAATGAGTGAGGAGCCGGTGGTGGTGTGTGAGGGGTGTGGACAGTTGAATCAGTTGGTGCCATCGGTGTTGGCGCAGGATTTGCGGATTAAGACGATGGAGACGTTGGCGGTGGTTTTGATTCCACGGTATACGCCGTTGCCGTTGAAGTTGACGGAGTTGTTTTCGACGGGGATGGATGATCAGGCGACATTGGAGATTCATTTGGTACAGGGGGATAAGGAGCGGGTGGCGGATAATCGGTATGTGGGGCGGGTGCGGCTGGGTAAGTTGACGCCGCGGCCGAAGGGGGTTCATCGGATTTTGTGCAAATTTTGGGTGAGTGAGGAGGGGGCGTTGGATATGGAGGTGGCGGAGTTAGGGAGTGAGAATAAAGAGACGTATGGGGGGATGCAAGTGGCGGTGTGGCAGAAGAGTAAGTCTAGTTTTTGGTAGGGTGAAGTATGGGTAAGAGGATTTTATTGTTGACGTATGGGACGCGGGGGGATGTGCAGCCGTGTATGGCATTAGGTTTGGGTTTGAAGGAGGCGGGTCATGAGGTGGTGATAGCAGCGCCGATGGATCATGAGGAGTTTGTACGGGAGTGGGGATTGGATTTTCGGGGGTTGCCAGGAGATGTGACGGCGTTTTCGGCACGGTTGGTAAGTGGCGGGCGGAATCCGATTGTGACGGCGCGTGAAGTGACGGAGTATGCATTGCCGATAGGGCGTGAGATATGGCAAGTGGGTCAAGAGGTGACGCAAGGGTTTGATTTGATTATCCATACGTTTTTAATGACGCTTTTGGGGCATCAGGCGGCGGTTAAACAAGGGATACCCGATATTTCGTTACAATTTTTCCCGTTGTTTGCGGATACATTACCGTTGTTGCATTGGGATTGGGCGTGGCGACCATATCGGTGGGTGGTGAATGGTTTGTATAATCAAGTTTATTGGTGGTTGAACCGGTTCGGGTATGCGTGGTTGCGGCGAGGGACGGATATGCCGGCGTGGGATATGAAGTGGCCATTTCGGGATAGGCCGGGGCGGGCGGCGACACCGATGATGTTGGCAGTGAGTCCGCTATTGGTGCCGCAACCGGAGGCGGCGTGGACAGCGCCGATTAAGGTAAGTGGTTTTTTGGAGTTGCCGGTGGCGGATGATTGGGAGCCGGAGGGGGCGTTGGCTGAGTTTTTGGCGGCGGGGGAGAAGCCGGTATTTGTGGGGTTTGGGAGTATGGTGAGCGATGAGGCGGAGCGGTTGCGGCGGGTGGTGGAGGGGGCGTTGGCCGAGTGTGGTTTGCGGGGGGTGTTGTATGGGGGGTGGGGTGGTTTAAAAGGTACGGAGGAAGTATCGGAAAGGGTTCATTTTTTAGAGGGTGGGGCACCCTTTTCGCGGTTATTTCCGTTGATGCGGGGGGTGGTACATCATGGGGGGG
>DATHYN010000354.1:0-3201 GCA_035459145.1 Anaerolineae bacterium
CCCTCTGCGTCGGCAATAACCCCAACACCCCCCGCAATAACGTCGTCTTCCCCGACCCCACCCGTCCCGTCACCACCGTAAACGACCCTCGCTCCATCTCAAAACTAGCCCCCTCCACGCCCCCCCCACTCTCCGGATACCGATAACGCAAATCCCGCACCACCAACCGCTCCAAATGATGCTCATCCCCTTTAGATACATACGGCACCTCTGGCAAATCACCACTCAAATACGTCGGCGTTGGTGCCACCAACGCCTCCGGTGCCGACTCCCCCATCAACTTATCCATCCGCGCCAACGCCACCCCCATCTGCTTAAAGCGCGCAAAAAAGGTACCGATACGCGCCGTTAAATCAGTCACAAACCCTAAATAAAAGACAAATAACGAAAAATCACCCACCGTAAACGAGCCATCTTGCAAGGCCGCGCCCCCCACCAACAAAATCACCCCCGTCCCCAACGTCGTCATATTCCGAAAAATCGAATTCAATATCTCATAAAACAGCTTATCCCGCAACGCCGTTTTCCGCCGCGCCTCATTCAACTCCCCAAATCGAGCCAACACCCGCTCCTCGGCCGTCCCCCCCTTAATCGCCATCACCGCACTAAACATCTCCCCGATAAAACCGGTCACATTCCCCGTCGTCGCGCGGCTATCCTCACGATACTTTTCCACCAACAGGCGGGTGCGGTGGGCGATGATGAGAACGGCCGTTAGCGGCAAAAACACAAACAACGTAATCTGAACATCAATCCCCAACATAATCACAAACGCCGTCACCGCAAAAATCCCCTGCGCCACCACAAACAATGCCTCCGCCGTAAACTGCCCCACATCCTCCGCATCCCCCCGAAACCGACTAATCGCCTCCCCCGTCGAACTCGGCAACGCCCGCGCCCCCGGCCGACTCAAAATATAAGCAAACATATTCTTGCGCATCACCGCCCCACTATTAAACACCCACGCAAAAAATACATACATATCCACCATAATAAAACCATTACGTGCCACCGCCGTCATAATCAACAACACCACCCACGTCATCGGCCCCCACGTCATCACCGCCCCATCCGTCAACCCCTCAAACAAAGCCCGAATCAACAACCCCTCCACCTGAAAAATACCAGCAAAAATCAAGATCCGCAACAACGTCGTCGTCCCATAAAGGCCAGGATGGCACTTGATCAACAACCACCAATAACGCCACGTCGATAACCGTTCCCCTTTCATCTCACCCATCATCACCCTCCATCATCTCCCACCGCTCTAAACCCACCCGCCACAAAGCTGACAACCGACTATCTGGATTCGCTAATAACGCTTCACGCTCACCCTGCTCGACCACTTTCCCCCCCTCCAAAATCAAAATCTCATCCGCACGCGCTACCGTCGCCAATCGATGCGCAATAATAATCACTGTCCGTCCCACCAACAACTTATCTAACGCCCGCTCCAACCTCTGCTCCGTCGCCGGATCCAACCGTGATGACGCCTCATCCAAAATAATAATCTGTGGATTCTTCAAAAAAATACGCGCCATCGCCAATAACTGCGCTTGCCCCGCCGATAAATCCCCACCGCTCCCCACCAACACCGTGTCCAAACCGGCCGGCAAACCGGCCAACCATTCATCCATCCCCACCATCTCCACCGCCGCCACCACCGCCTCATCATCAATCTCCGCGTCAAAAAATGTCAAATTATCCCGTACCGATGCGTGAAATAGCTCCACTGTCTGGGTCACAATCCCCACCGTCTGTCGTAATTGACGCAGATCAAACTGCCGCACATCAATACCCCCAATCTTCACGCTACCCTTCTGTAAATCATACAACCGTAACAACAAACGCGTAATCGTCGTTTTCCCACTCCCCGTCCGCCCCAACAAGCCTAACACCTTCCCCTCGGCCACCTCACACCCCACCCCCCGCAAAATCCAATGCCAATCCTCACCCCCCTCAGCCCGCTCATACGCAAACCACACATCCTCCAACGCAATCCCCAACCCCGTCACCGGCATCGCCACCGGCTCCGCCACGGCCACCAACTGATTCTCATATACACTCAACTCCCGAATCCGTGCCACCCCCGCCCCCGCCTGTTGCAACGTCTCAATCTCCTGCACAATCCGCTGCATCGGCTGATGCAACATCGTCGTATAATGAAATATCAAATAAACAGACCCCAACGTCACCACCCCATCCACATATAACTGCGCCCCAAATCCCAACGACAAATACGCCCCCACCGCAAACATCAACCAACTTAAATTCGTCATCCCAAACGCAAACAACCGTGCCCGCACCGTTGTCTGCCAAAAATGACGCAACAACTCAAAAAACCGATACATCACGAACGGAATCGCCCCATTCGCCCGCACATCCTCCGTCCCCGCCAACTGCTCCTCCACAAAACTATAATAATCGGAGCTCGCCTCCCGCGATGCTTGCCAATGCGGCACCGCCACATTCCGAAAACGAACCAAAATCAAAAACGCTACAATCACAAAAACCGTAATCGCCCCCCCCATCTCCACACTCTCCCACCACAATAACAGCACAATCCCCACCAATAAAATCCCATTACCCACTAACTGCAACACAAATCGCGCAAAAAATGTCGATAACGTATTAATATCCCCATCAATCCGCTCAATCATCTCCCCTGGTGTATGTGTATGATGAAACCGATTGTCCAAATACAGACAATGTCGCGCCAAATCATAGCGCAACTGATTCGTCGCTATCCACCCCACATTTTCGCCCACATAAGTCGCCCCCACCGCCGCCAACTGTTGGCTAAAAGCCACCACTAAAAACAACAACGCCATCCCCGTTAAGGACCCACCCTCCTCGGCCAACGCTACATCCAAAAAATCCCGCATAATCTGCGGTGCCCATAACTGCAACCCAATATTCACCGCCAACAACACCCCCAACCAAACCAACCGCCACCCCTGTGGCCAAAAATAATCCCGCAACAAAACCCGATAAGAAAGTTTCTCCATCCGCTAATTATGACCCACCCCCTTCTAATCGACAACTCAACGACCTTAAACAGCAGGGCAATCGCATACTCATTCTAACTATCAAATCCCCACCTCGAAAAACCCTTCCCGACCGGAGTTTGCCCGCTTTTTGACTAACCAATACATTCCAAGTCACAAAAAGGGCAAACGGAGTGGAGGGATCTAAGAGTAT